>MTKS01000472.1 GCA_004028495.1 Candidatus Electrothrix marina | reverse complement strand
ATGTTGGTTAGGCGTTCAATCTCTTGCTCGGCTGATGACCGGGACAACGGCGGTTCTTTGACCATGTTGACCTCTGCACGGAGAAACGATTTCCTCAAGTGGAAAACGGTATTCTCCCTGTACAGCAATGGGCAAACGAATCTGTTGATTGTGGACAGCAGCTGGAAAATTGATTGAACAGAAATGACTGTTTCAATCCTTCAATAACCTGATGGGCCTGAAAAGAGCAGGCGAGATCACATCTGCGGCTTCTTGAAGATCTGAAACTCTGAGGAGAGTCGGTTCAGGAAGAGAAGAGGGAAATGCGCCTGCGATTCGTCCACCCGACCCGGGGCGGCTCCTTTCGGCACATTCAGTAAGAAAAATAAAAGAAAGCGATCATACTTTTTTGGTGTTCTCAATAAGACGGTTTTGGGAAAATTACGCAGACACTATACGGGAAATTGCGAATTCCGTCAAATTGGAAAATGTACAAAGAAGCTTGGCTTCAGCTTGCAGGCGTTGCGGTTCCTCTGGGCAGGATGTTTTTTTGGCGGAGTTTTTTTACAGAGAATATAGAGCGTTATGAGGGTGATTGTCTTGATT
>MTKS01000471.1 GCA_004028495.1 Candidatus Electrothrix marina | reverse complement strand
GGGGCAGTCTCCTCAGCCCCCAGGATACGGATATCCTTGGGCAACATGGAGTTAAGGGCCTTGGCAAAGGCGAAGGCTGGCATGGTCGCACCGGTGCTGAAATTCGCCACCATGCCTTGGGCATGGACCCCGGCATCGGTGCGGCCTGCACCATGCACCGCAGCCTGCGCTGTAGTGATAATGCGGAGTTTTTCTTCCAGCGTTCCCTGAATGCTCGTCCCATTCTGCTGCCGTTGCCAGCCGCAGAAGTTGGTGCCGTCATAGGCGATGAGGAGGCGAATGTTGCGCTGCTGCATGTATCAGGGGATCAGGGAAAAAAGGGCGCTCCCATCAGGGCGCAGGTCTCGTCAAAGCCGTTCATCAGGTTCATATTCTGCACAGCCTGACCCGAGGCCCCTTTGGCGACATTATCAATGGCTGAGACCACAATAATTCGGTTGGTACGCGGATCAATCTTGATACCGATATCGCAGCAATTACTGCCCCGCACATACTGGGTGGCAGGAAAGGAGCCTGCCGGACAGACCCGGACAAAGGGCTCGTCCGCATAGGTGCTCTCATACAGCTCCTGAATGTCCTGCTCAGACATCGCACTACTGAGCGGCGCATACATGGTACTGAGGATGCCG
>MTKS01000470.1 GCA_004028495.1 Candidatus Electrothrix marina | reverse complement strand
GAGTCCTTTGACCAGAAAGAGTGCCTCATCCGCTGAAGACAGCCCCTGGGTGCCTTTGATCTCGCCGACCTCGGTTTCATAACCTGCCCAGGACGGAATGAATCGATTCAGGTCGATGCTGGCCAGCAGGTTGTCATCATCCAACATGTGGGAGGCATCAATGGCTATGGAGGTTATTCCGGCATCAAAAAGCGAGGGAATCTCGGTGCGGGCAAAGGGCAGGTCATCAGCTGATTTGATCCCGTAATGATCCGCATGGATTGCTACCGGCACGGTAATGGCCAGCTCGTTACAGAGGGCATCGACCTGGCGGGCCATATTCCAGTAGTTCGTCGGACAATAGGATGAAGCACCGCCCTCGGAACGAGCGATTTCGATAATCAGAGCAGCCTGGGCACGCTGCGCAGCCATCAAGGCGCCGCGTATGACCAGATGGTTACGGCCGTTGGCGGCCATGGTCATGGCCTTGCCTTTTGCCAGCAGAGCCCGGTCAATCACCTTGCCGCTGACCAGCAGGGCCCTGGAGTTGGGAAACAGGGCCTTGATGTTGGGCGGACGGCCTATTTCAAGAGCCTTTTCAAAATCTGCTGTATAGGACATATCGATTCCTCCTTGTGCCTCGGATTTGGTGAGTTTGGTGAACTTGATTTATATTGAATATTTCAAGT
>MTKS01000469.1 GCA_004028495.1 Candidatus Electrothrix marina | reverse complement strand
GGGATGCTGAGAGCCAGTGGGGCACGGTGGGGTTTCTCTCAATATTATCGAGGCCAGCTGGCAGGCCCTTGAGGATGCGGTCAATTATAAGCTGATGAAGGATGCGCAGGAAAAAGGATGATTCTATGAACTCACTGCCAAGACGCAAGAATATACCGATGAATAATTTTTTTTCTCTCGTCCTGCTGCTCTGCTGCTCTCTCATTCTCTCCTCCTGCGGACAAGAGGAAGAACAGCAGCGGAAAATGTCCGAGGAGCCGCCGCCACGGGTGGTAACTATGCAGCCCTATGGACCGCCGGTGGCGGGTAACCCGGCCCCGGATTTCACCTTGGTGGATATAGAGGGCAGAACATGGACCCTGTCCGAGCTTAAGGGGCAGGTGGTCTTTATTAATTTCTGGGCCACTTGGTGTCCTCCCTGCATCAGTGAAATGCCTTCTATGCAGAACTTGTACGACACCCTGCCAAAAGATCAGTTCAAGATGCTGGCTGTCCTGTATAGCGATGAAGCAAGCAATGCGAAAGAGTTTGCTGAAAAGCTTGATATCAGCCTGCCGATCCTTGTGGATGAGGGCAACCAAGTGGGTATGAACTACGGCCTCACCGGAGTGCCGGAGACCTTTATTTTGGATAAGGAGGGGATTATTCGGGAAGCGGTGAAGGGGCCTGCGGAATGGGATTCAGCCGAATCTATCCATATGCTTCGGGGATATATTGATCAGTAGAATCTTGTCCATTATGCCGGACCCGTAGGGGCGA
>MTKS01000468.1 GCA_004028495.1 Candidatus Electrothrix marina | reverse complement strand
ATAAAGGCCTCAATCTCGTTGGTTCCTTTGCCGTCTTCGCTCGGGCGCTGGAGGACATCGCTGCGCAGAAGAAGAAGGTGACCGTTATGGGCCTGATCCGCTTGCACGACATAGCTGATCCTGCCCAGGCCCGGCTCGTCATTTTCCGGATCAAGGACAAGATGGGCCATAGAGGAAAAGGAGAGCAGAACGGATTGATCGCCGCTCCCGCTCCCTTCCTCACCGATGAATTCCATGTCGCTTGTGAGCAGGGCCGAGGCCAGATCCTCGCTGATCCTTTCCATTGCCACCTGTGCCCGATAGTAGAGTTCCCCCTGTTTCAGGGTGACATCAACAGCATTGATGGAACCGGACAGAGAGACCGTCACCATAGACACCACAAGGCCGAGGATCAGTACGGCCAGCATAATCTCCAGCAGGGTAAAGCCGGATTCTTTCAGGCCGGGAGAACTCATTCCGCCTCGGCCGGCTCAATATCCGTCATGATGACCGAACGAACCGTGAAAATCTGATTTATATCCTCACCGCGACTGACCTCAAGAGTGACAAGCTTGAGCATGCCGTCCGTGCCTGTCAGACCGGTTTCATCCTCGCTTAACTCTCTGACTTCCGTCTGCCAGGAATAATCAGTGAAGTCGTCTTCAAACCGGCCTGCGCTGTTACCTAGCCGATCAAACCCTGCGAGTTGCAGTTCGGTCAGCTTTTCTCGGGCCAGCATGGCGGCGGTTGTTTCAAAACGGGAGATTCCGGCGATGGAAATACTCTGCGACTGGGACCCCAGCAGGGAAACAAAGGACATTGCGATGATAGCCACG
>MTKS01000467.1 GCA_004028495.1 Candidatus Electrothrix marina | reverse complement strand
TTTTTCAAATATGATTGAGGCCGGTGAGATAGGCGGTATCCTTGATACCATTTTGAGTCGTTTGGCGGACTTTAAGGAAAAGTCCATGGCCTTGCAGAAAAAAATCAAGGGAGCCATGACCTATCCGGTAATATGTCTCTTCATTGCCATCCTTATTCTTGCCGTCATTCTAATTTTTGTTATCCCGGTTTTCGAAGAGATGTTTGCCAGCATGGGCGGGGCGTTACCGGCACCGACCCAGTTCGTTGTTGATGCGAGTGCATTTGCCCAGTCCAATGGTTTCTACATGGTTGCGGCCGCTTTTGCTGCGAGTTTTCTCTTTAAAAAATTCTATGCGACAGAGAAGGGTAAATTAAAAGTTGACGGTATGCTCCTCCATGCCCCGGTAGCAGGTGTATTAATTCGCAAGGTGGCTGTGGCCAAGTTTACTCGAACCCTCAGCACCATGCTGGAAAGTGGTGTGCCCATCCTTGACGCTTTGCAAGTCGTGGCTAAAACGGCAGGCAATAAAGTTATTGAACAGGCCGTCTTTCATGTCGCTGATTCTATTGCTGAGGGGCGTCCTATTGCTGAACCATTAGAAGAATCCGGTGTCTTTCCTAACATGGTTGTTCAGATGATCAATGTCGGCGAGTCTGTCGGCGCCCTTGATGCGATGCTTGAAAAAATTGCTGATTTTTATGATGAAGAGGTTGACCAGGCAGTAGAAAATCTTACCGCCATGATTGAGCCCTTTATGATGGTTTTTTTGGGCGGAACAATCGGTGGCCTAGTCGTCGCCATGTATCTTCCTATTTTTACAATGGCCGATGCGATCT
>MTKS01000466.1 GCA_004028495.1 Candidatus Electrothrix marina | reverse complement strand
TGTTTTCTCGCAGCAGCTGAGGTCGGGGCCTCGGGAAAGGTCTACGGTATTGATATGACCGATGCCATGCTGGAGCTTGCTCGCAAGGGAAAACAGCATGTGGTGACGAACCTAGGATATGATAATGTCGAGTTCCGCAAAGGCTATCTGGAGGCAATTCCGCTGGCCGATGCAACAGCGGACGTGGTGATATCCAACTGTGTGATTAATCTCAGCCCGGATAAGCGCAGAACCTATCTGGAGATTATGCGGATCCTCAAGCCGGGCGGTCGGCTGGTGGTTGCTGATGTGGTCAGCGACGAACCGGTCAGCGCGGCCATCAAGAACAGCACCAAATACCGGGGCGAATGCCTGGGTGGGGCCATGCAGCAGGATGATCTTATTGCCATGCTTGAGGATTGCGGATTTGCCTCGATCTATCTCCATAAGCGCTATCCCTATCGGGAGGTTGACGGGCATCGTTTTTATTCGTTGACCTATGAGGCGGGCAAAGCTGAATTGGCGGAATTCGTTGACGCGGAAACGGAAAACAAGGGAGTGGAAAAGGTTCGTTGTCTCTTCCGAGGGCCTGCGCCCGCCCACGTGACATCTTCGGGCCAGCGCTTGGAGCGCGGGCGCATCACCGAACTTCCTCGCCGGGAGGCAGAGCAGCTTGGTGAGCAGGTCTTTCTTCTTGATGAGGAAGGAGCTGTTGCCAATATCGAACAGGAGGCCTGCTGCAAGCTGTTATTTTTGCGGAACAGAGGCTGTTACCCCCTGCACCTGCACTGCCGGCCATTATGTCTGCGACAGCTGCCACCAGCTCGAAGGTCTTGCGGTCGTTCGTTCGGTTTGCCTAAACAGCATGGAAAAGGACGTGATACGGTTCATCAACCCTATCA
>MTKS01000465.1 GCA_004028495.1 Candidatus Electrothrix marina | reverse complement strand
GTACACCAAGAGCGAACCCGGCCGTTGTCAGCGGGGGATTCTGGACGTCACTCATCACTTGATAGGGATACTTAGCACTCCCGCTAAAACCGCTCGCCAAGGTTCCGGTTGCATCATGAAAGCTCCCTTCGCCTCCCCACTCAACCCCTATTTTGAATTCCTTGTCAATGGACACCTCCATGATCAGGGCTTCCAGATAGACCATTCGCCTCGGGATATCGAGTTTTTTGATGATCTCTTCAAGAATCAGGTATTCTTCTTTCGGCGCAGTGATAATCAAAGAATTAGTTTCCGGGTCTGCGGTAATTTGCAGATCAGTGGACAGAGGAGGGGCTTTTGCCGCCTCCGCCTTTGTGTTTTTCTTAGACGCCGTCGACCCTGTCTGCTTGGTCGGCAGGCTGGTCAGCACCTTGACCAGCTCTTCCGCATTGGCATGCTGGAGATAATAGACATGGATCTTACCGCCGCCCTTGGGAGCCTCGGTATCCAGCTGTTCCAGGATACTGCGCAGTTTTTTTATTTCCGCTGTCGGGGCAAAAACAATGAGGGAATTGGTGCGTTCGTAGGGGATAATTTTAATATTCGGTGAACTGCTGTTGCGTCTTCGAGTTCTCGAGGATTGAACAAAGAGTTGACTGACGGATCTGCCCACATCAGCCACAGAGGCATATTGCAGCGGAATGATGACCAGTTCTTCGCCCACGGACGGCACGTCGATTTCTTTGATGATCTCCAGCAACCGCTTGATATTGGACTGCACGTCAGTCAGAATCATCATTCCGGATTGGGAATGGGCAATTACATTGCTGGTTTTCGAAAGCAGAGGGGTGAGTATTTTTTTCATCTCATCCGGATCAGAGTGCTTCATCGGGATAAGATGAAAA
>MTKS01000464.1 GCA_004028495.1 Candidatus Electrothrix marina | reverse complement strand
CTTGTTGATCAAGGTCTTGACAGTTCCGGTCGGTATTGCGCCTTTTTCCCGTCCATTCCTGAAGTTTTTCCGTATCCAGTTTGATGACGGCGGGTTCCTGCATAGGATCATAGGTTCCGACAATATCCAGAAATTTTCCATCGCGCGGTGCATGTGAATCGGCAACGATTATACGGTAAAACGGTTGTTTTTTGCGTCCCTTTCTGGTTAAACGAATTCGTACTGCCATTGTTCTTATTTCTCCTGTGGAATCTTTATATTTCTTGAGATTATTTTAATTATCGTCAGGTCAGCGTCTCAGTCCCTTAGGTCTTTTCCGCCGTTTGCCGTCTGTGGTGATCACAGCCTTGCCCTGCATCTTTTTCATCATCTTCAGCATCATGGTGTAGCTTTTCAGTACGCGGTTGACTTCCTGAAGCGAGGTGCCGGAGCCTTTTGCTATACGCTGCCTGCGACCGGCATTGATTATCTTATAATTTGCCCGTTCCTTTTTGGTCATGGACAGGATAATCGCCTCGGTCTTTAACAGCTCTTTTTCATTGGGTGCCGGAGCATTTTGCAGTTGTTTGAGCTTGTTAATGCCGGGAACCATGCTCATGAGCTGTTCCATGCTGCCCATTTTCTTGATGTTCTGCAACTGATCAAGAAAATCCTGCAAGGTGAAAACATTTTTCCGAATTTTTTTGGCAAGCCTTTTCGCCTCTTTCTCGTCAACAACCTGCTCGGCCTTTTCAATAAGTGATAAGACGTCGCCCATTCCCAAAATGCGGGAGGCTGTTCGATCAGGATGGAAAATTTCAAGGGCATCAAGGCCTTCGCCTACACCGACAAACTTGATCGGCTTCCCGGTGATTTTTTTGACGGAAAGGGCAGCACCGCCTCGGGCGTCACCTTCCATCTT
>MTKS01000463.1 GCA_004028495.1 Candidatus Electrothrix marina | reverse complement strand
CACAGGCCATGCTGCAGGGCGTGCAATGGGCCTCTCTCCTGGATAATTGTGAACAATGGTTCGGTATTACCCAACCCGGCCGACAGGCCCAGGAAAAGATCAGCGACACCATTGAGTCTGCGGCGGCAACCCTGGTGAATGTCGGTGATTTTACTTCCTCGCCGGTCCCGGATCAGAACCCCTATCGGCTGGTGAAAAGTTCCTTTCTCCAAGAATTGTATACCAAGGGGATAAGCGGGTTCACCAAATCGGGAACCGCTGCCCAGGGGACAGATTCGCTGACCGCCTCGTTCCCGCCGCTGGATACAGGGGCCTGGGAGAGGATGCGGGAAGTGGGTACCCTCAAGATTGAGCCGATTATCTTTCAGCACGGTTCCGCAGACCTTGATTTGTTTGCTGAAGAGGTGCTGAAAAAAGTTATTGCCCGCCTGAAACATTATCCGCATTTCAGGGTAGTGGTGAAAGGACACACCGGTTTGCGCGGAGATCCTGCGCAGAATAAGGCCTTATCGCAGCAGCGGGCCGACAGCGTTGCCGCTTTGCTGCAAAAGAAATTTCATCTTGATCCGAACCGCATCCGGGCCGTCGGATACGGTGCCGACCGTCCTTTGCAGCAGTTGCCCGGAGAATCAAAGCGGGCCTATGAACACCGGCTGCTGCGGGTAGAAATTGTTCTTGTTCGTGAGGAGTTCTGAACACCATGCCGTTTTCTGATCATCAAAAAAATAATGAACCCGCACGGCTTCCCACTCTGGAGGATTTTTCCGGTCGGGCGGTAAAAAAAGCCGTGCAGGCGGAGAGCCTGTTTCATCCGGTTTCTCTCTATTCCTCTTCTCTTGGCCTGCTTTCCGGCCTGGGCTGGTATCTTTTTGACATGTCCGTACTGGGGGCCGGAATGGGGGTTCTGCTCTGTCTCGGTGCGGGCACGACTGTTGTGAATATGTTTTTCCGGCGCGATATCATTGCCCGGCAATATCTTGACCGACTTTCCGCCCGACCGGAAAAATCCTCCAGAGTGGGAAGCCGTGCGGGTTCATTATTTTTT
>MTKS01000462.1 GCA_004028495.1 Candidatus Electrothrix marina | reverse complement strand
CTCGAAGGAAGCCGTTCAGTCACGCTATTTTACAGCGGTCTTTCTGATCTCTGTTCTCCTGCTCGGTCTGGTGCTCTGGCCCTTTTGGCAGCTTCTCATCCTGGCCTTTCTGCTGGCAGGTATTTTTCGCCCGGTCTATAACTGGCTGAACAAATGGGTGTCCCCCTGGATGGCGTCCAGCCTGACCTGTGTCCTTGTCGCTCTTATTGTCTTTATTCCCTTAACCTTCTGTATCGGCGTCCTGTCCTCGGAAGCCCTGAATGTCTATCAACTGGGCCGGGACAGTAATATGCTGCTCAAGCTCCAGCAGGTCATTCAGGACAGTAAATGGATCACCCAGAGCCGGGAAGCCCTGCTGGGCTTTGGTATCAATTTCCAACCATCCGATATTACAGAGATATTCTCAGAACTCAGCAAGGACGCCGGACTGTTTATCTACAGCAAGGCCTCTGTCTGGGCGGCGAATATCATGAGCTTTGTCCTCCAGTTCTGCTTTCTCATCCTGATGATCTATTTTCTGCTTATCGAGATAGATCACCTGATCCGCTTCATCACGCGCTTATCACCCTTACCTGAAGAGCAGGACAATCTCTTATTGAAAAAATTTCTTGATATTTCAGGAGTCATCCTGGTGGGAAACGGAATCAGCGGGGTATTCCAAGGCGTTATGGGAGGGATTTTCTTTGCAATGCTGGGTATCAAATCACCAGTACTCTGGGCAGGAGTGATGGGGATACTGGCCTTTCTCCCCATTTTCGGTATCGGTCTGGTGCTGCTTCCGGCTTCAGCTCTTCTCCTGCTGAACGGCTCGCCCGGTCAGGCAGCCGCGACCTTTATTTTTTATGCGGTGCTGTCCTTCAGTGTTGAGTATCTGCTCAAACCGAAGTTTGTCGGGAATCAGGTCAAGATGCACACGCTGCTGGTGTTTCTGGCCATTCTCGGCGGAATGTCCCTGTTCGGGGTACTCGGCATCATTTATGGTCCCCTGATCGTCACAGCTTTTCAGACACTGTCGGATATTTATCTGAAAGAGCATCCGCCTGCATAC
>MTKS01000461.1 GCA_004028495.1 Candidatus Electrothrix marina | reverse complement strand
TTCACCTTGTTTCTATATCCCTTGCCAGAAATGTTGAGGAGGAAAAGGTGGAAAACCAGATCGATAAAATTTTTGAATGATTCCCTGAGTCGCAGGATCATTTTGTCCATCTCTCGCACCCATTCACTTCACCGAATCCATTCCCGGGAAAACGGAATGCGCCTTGATCATTATCTGGCCCTCCATTTTCCCGAACATTCTCGTTCCAGCTCGGAAAATACATACTTTCCGCCCACATCCTGGTGAACGACAGGGCGGTGAAAGCCGGATGCCGTTTACATCCCGGTGATGTTGTTCAGGTGGATTTTTCCCTGCTGACCGAGGAGAACCAACCACAGGCCCAGCCCGTGGATTTTGAAGTGCTGCATGAAGACCCGAGCTTAGTCGTGATCAACAAGCCGCCGGGTCTGGTTGTCCACCCTGCGGCCGGACATGCCGACCAAACCTTAGTCAACGGTCTGCTTTATCGCTATGCCGACATGGCGGCTCTTGAAGGCGGCAGACCGGGCATTGTCCACCGACTGGACAAAGACACCTCCGGGATTATGCTGGTCGCCAGAACAGAAAAGGTACAGGCCATGTTGTCGGCGGCCTTTAAGGAACGCAAGGTCCGCAAGACCTATCATGCCCTGCTCCTGCGCTCCCCTGCCGACCGCAGCGGGCGTATCGTTGCTCCCGTGGGCAGGCATCCGGTTCATCGCAAAAAAATGGCTGTTCGCCCGGACGGCCGTTATGCGGCAACAGTCTGGAACATCCTGGAAAGCTTTCGCAACGGCTTCTGCTTTGCAGAGATAGGCATAGAGACGGGTCGCACCCATCAAATCAGAGTCCACATGTCCTCTTTGAATGCCCCGGTGGCAGGCGATACCCTGTACGGCGGCAAGCCGGATAAAAAATCAGAAGTGATAGCGGAACGGCAGCTGCTGCACGCCTCGACCCTTGTCTTTGCCCACCCGACAACCGGTAAGGAATGCCGGTTCACGGCTCCGTTATGGCCGGATATGGAACAGGTGCTCAGGCAATTACGGGAACACAGCGATAAGGGATTCTTCAA
>MTKS01000460.1 GCA_004028495.1 Candidatus Electrothrix marina | reverse complement strand
TTTTTTTGGTATCTTATAGAGACGGTTAGTGGCTATGGCCGGAAACCGTACCGCTTAACTCTGCAACCGCAGCGTAAATTTTTTGCAAGGGGATGTTCTGTTCTTCTGCCAGTTTTACGCAATCCTCGTATTCCGGGGTGATCCTGACATCCTCGGCAGTTTCAATTTTTTTTGCCCGCACTGTGCCCCAGGGGGTTATCACTTCTATGCTCGTTCTGGGCAGGGTCATGCGTTGAACCGTATGAAAGCGGAGACCGATGGCCGAGGTTTCGTTGAGGATGGAATTTTTAAGATGACTGGCCTGGGCCGGGTCGGCAAGGAGGCGGAGGAGAAAGCCTGGGCGGCCTTTTTTCATCTGGATTGGCACCAGGCTGACATCCAATGCCCCTTGCTTCATCAGCTTGGCCGCAATATGGGGCCAGAGCTCCGGGTTCCAATCGTCCAGATGGGTCTCAATGACCTCCACCTGCTGGGCTTCCTGCACGACCTCGCTGTACCCGATCATCAGGCGCAATAGATTCGGCTTTCCGTCCTGTCGTTGCATGGTGCCTGCACCGTAACCGGTCTGTTCCAAGGTCATAGGCGGGATGGTCCCGAAGGAGCTGCTCAGTTCGGCAGCCAAGGCCGCACCTGTTGGGGTGACCAGCTCCTGTTGCAGGCTGTCCCCGTATATTGGAACGCCTTTGAGCAGTTCGCAGACAGCCGGGGCGGGCAGGGGGATATCCCCGTGTTGGCAGCGTACCCAGCCCCCCCCCGGCATGGGCAGGGGAGAACAGATGACCTCTTCTATACCGAGAAGATGGAGGCCAGCAACAGCTCCGACAATATCAATGATAGCATCCAAGGCACCACTTCGTGGAAATGGATTTTTTCGGGAACCGTACCGTGGACATGGGCCTCAGCCTCGGCCAATCGAGTGAAGACAGCAAGGGAACGCTCCACAATAATCGGCTTCAGCTTTGATTGCTCCAGAATGGTGCGGATATCCGATAAATGGCGATGGGTTCCGGTTTCATTTTCTTGAGCCTCAATCTGAATCTGAACCGAGGCCGCCTGTAAGCCGG
>MTKS01000459.1 GCA_004028495.1 Candidatus Electrothrix marina | reverse complement strand
AATATCAGGATCACCGGGAAGGAGGAAAAAAAGGTACTGTTCGTTGTCAAGACGATGAATCTGCGCCCTGACCTTATGGCCTGGAAAAAAACAGGAACTGTTGCGGCACAATAAAGGGGGGGAGCAGGGCTATCTCTTCCACAACCCATTGCAGGGCGGGCGTCATCGTATTCAGGTCTTTTTCAATCCTGGTACTGAACGCATCAGCGGGGAATTTATACCAGAGCAGCAAAGAAACAACAACTGCGGCATAAAGCAGGTATCCTAAATATTTCAGCAACTTCATAACCATAACCTAGTCACTGATCATTTCGGTTTGCACCAGAGTGATCACCTGCATAATCACGTCCAGTGTACCGCGGTCTTTCTTGTTGACCTGAATGGAAATACGTTTCAGGGCCACGATATGCTGCGCTGATTCGACCCGTTCCAGAAAGGCTACAAGAAGGTGGAGACGAATGGCTTTCAGCTTCATCTCCACCGTTACCTGCTGAACAGCCCCGTCTCCGGAGGGATCCGAGGGCTTCATGTAGGAGATATTGTCCTTCACCAAGGTTTCCGCACATTGTTCTTCGAGAAAGGCAAAGAGACTGAAATCCGCCGGACGTGCTGCGACCATTTGCTCCAGGCTGTTACTCCGGCGACTCAGTCGGGTGATTTCGTTCTGCATTGTCTGCATTTCCATCAACCCGCTCTCTTTACTTTCTATTTTTCGTTCCAACTGTTTGCGCTGAGCAAGAAGGGGAGAAAAGGCGAACTGAATAAAGGCGAAAATACCAAGCGCAACACCCAGGAGCATCAGTGCTCTTTTATCTTTCTGACTTAACGAGGCCATCAGGGATTTTCTCCTTCCGCACCGGCAAGCTGCAGCTTGATTTCAAAGCGAATGCCTTCGCCCTCCTTGCCGTTGGTCGCGGAAACAATATTTACGTCCGCATAACGGTCCGACTCGGCCAGCAGACTTTTTATCGTATTGACATTTTTAAAGGCATCCGTGGTCCCCGTCAGTTCCACCGAATCCTGATCAACAATCAACCGGGTTACATGCAGGTCAAGTGAAGTCGGAAT
>MTKS01000458.1 GCA_004028495.1 Candidatus Electrothrix marina | reverse complement strand
TTGCCTCCAGCGCTATCCCACACCGGTGGGCGTGCTGCTCAGCGGCGATTTGGTTCCTCCCCCTTCGGTTGTCAGACTGCTGGAAGGGCTTGCCGACCTCTCCATTCCCATCTACCGGGTAGCCACTGATACCTATCAAACGGCCATGGACGTGAGCGTGATCAAGGGTCGCCTCCGACCGGAGAACGAGCGGAAAATCGCGCGGGCCGTGGGTATGTTCGAGAGCCATGTGGACACCTCGGCTCTGGAGGAGAAGATCCGTCTCAGCCCCTCCACCGCCATGTCGCCGCTAATGTTTGAGTACTCGCTCTTTAAACGGGCAAGGGCCGCCGGTAAACATATCGTCCTGCCCGAGGGGGATGATGACCGGATCCTGCGGGCTGCGGAAATTCTGCGCCTGCGGGACGTGGTCCAACTGACTGTCCTGGGGGAGGAGGAGCGGATTCGCGACCGGGCCGCGACTTTGGGATTACGGCTTGAAGGGGTGCGGATCATTGATCCGCGCACCGCAGAGCAACGGCTGGAATTTGCGGAAACCTTGTATCGCTTGCGCGAACACAAGGGCATCACCCGTGAAATGGCAAGGGACACCATGACCGATGTCAGTTATTTCGGCACCATGATGGTGTATAACAACATGGCCGACGGCATGGTCTCCGGGGCCCTGCATACCACCGCTCACACCATCCGGCCTGCGTTCCAGTTTATTCGGACTCCGCCCGATGTCCTGCTCGTCTCCTCGGTCTTTCTCATGTGCATGGACACCCGGATTTTGGTCTATGGCGACTGCGCGGTCAATCCCAATCCGGGCCCTGATGAACTTGCCGAGATCGCCGTCAGCTCAGCGAAAACCGCTGTCCAGTTCGGGATTGATCCGATTATCGCCATGCTCTCCTATTCCAGCGGCGAATCCGGGGCCGGAGCCGATGTGGACAAGGTCAGGGAGGCGACAGCGATTGTCAGAAAACGCAGACCCGATCTCCTGGTGGACGGGCCGATCCAGTATGACGCAGCTGTTGACCCGTTGACGGCGAGCAAAAAAATGCCTGACAGCGCGGTTGCGGGTCGGGCCACGGTCCTTATTTTTCCGGATC
>MTKS01000457.1 GCA_004028495.1 Candidatus Electrothrix marina | reverse complement strand
TTTGACGGCGAACATGGAGGCACCGACATAGAAAAACCCCAGACTGAGGTTTGCCAGGATATCACCTGCGGGGCCGGAGTCTTTCAGGGTATAGGCAAAGGCCAGAATCATGAAGCCGATCCAACTCATGAAGGGTATAAACCACCTGAATTTCGGATCGTAAAGATGTACATCCGCGCTTGCCAGCGCAATACCGGCAGCAAAGACAGGTAAGTAAAAAATACCTAGTATCTGCAAGCCGATGATTCGTTCAATGCTGTAGATCAAAGCAGCTAAGGCCGCAATGGTCAACCCGGTTCGATAGAGGGCAACAGTCATGTTGTCCAGCGAATTCATTTCCGGAGTATGCTCAGGAGTAGCCATAATGATGATTTATAAAAAAGTAATCCGGCTATATCGTACGGTTAAATACCGGAGGGAAATCAAACACCGGAAGCCCCGGCCTCGCTCATTTTGCTGGATGCTATGAAATCATTCCGGGAAGAGAAAGTCAACTGATTTTGCCGCGTAATTATTTTTCTTTGAATCCCCAGAAAGGATAAATCAAAGCTGATACGACCCGATCAGGCCCGGTGTGTGTTCTCGGCTGGCCACCAACCAGAGCGCATTCTCGCGTTGCTCAGGCGGAGCGTTGCTGAACGGGTCCCATTGCGGCAATAGGACCATTGCGTTGTCCGCCGAGTACTCGATATCCCCGGATCCCTTGAAGGCACCCAACTGAGGTTGTTTGTCGTACTGCCCGTCATCACCGCGCGTCAGCTCGGAAATCACCAAAAAAGAGACATTCAGTTCATCGCGCAGGGCCTCAAGATGACGGAGCCAGGCATCAATACCGGTTCGCCGTTCGGAAAAATCTTTAAACGGCAGTTTATGCAGACTGTCGATCACCACCATAATATACTCGGATTTGCTCTCATGGCGGAGAAAATCAATATGACTGCGCATCAGCTTCGGGTCCAGCTTACGATCCGTGACCACCCGGAACCAGGGCAGCAGGTTTCGCAACTCCGCTTTGGCGGCTGCGAGCTGCTTTTGCTCCTGCTCCGTGAGGTCATTCCTCTGTAACTGATCCGTACTCAGCCTGCTCAAACGACACA
>MTKS01000456.1 GCA_004028495.1 Candidatus Electrothrix marina | reverse complement strand
GCTCGGAAGGTACCTATTGTTCCACAGGGATCGGTTTTATTTCTTTTTCCGGTTGCTCTGAAGGTGCCTGCTGCTCCACAGGGATCGGTTCTTTTTCTTTCTTCGGTTGCTCGGAAGGTACCTGCTGTTCCACAGGGATCGGTTCTTTTTCTTTCTTCGGTTGCTCGGAAGGTACCTGCTGTTCCACAGGAATCGATTCTTTTACCGGTTCCGGGCCTGAGCATCTCCCCAGCGTAAAAGCCCCGG
This sequence comes from Candidatus Electrothrix marina, assembly GCA_004028495.1. GTDB lineage: Bacteria > Desulfobacterota > Desulfobulbia > Desulfobulbales > Desulfobulbaceae > Electrothrix > Electrothrix marina. The sequence goes on along the minus strand of MTKS01000456.1, from coordinate 856 downwards.
CCAAGGCAATGACAACCAAAACAAGCTGAACAGGTTTTAACGGCAACAGATCCGTATATCTCATTCGGATCTCCTTGCATCATGCAGGGGGAATTGCCAGACACCTTCAATGCCTTCCCCGCATTCCGGACACCTGCCGTCTTTAAGTCGATTGGAGTGCAGAGTAAAACCGGTTCGGAAGATCAGCTCAGTGTGACAGGACGGGCACAGGGTATTTTCCCCGTCGCCGGAACGAACATTGCCCTGATAAACAAAGCGCAGGCCCGCATCCAAACCGATTTGCCGGGCCATACGCAGGGAGGCTGCAGAAGTCGCCTCCCGATCAAGCATTTTATAAGTAGGATGAAAGCCGGTCACATGCCAGGGAATGGCAGGATCAACACTGTAGAGAAAAGAAGCAATGCCCGCAAGCTCTTCAGCTGTATCGTTCAGGCCGGGGATAAGCAGGGTGGTCACCTCCACCCAGACACCCAGTTCCCGGAGCAGGCGGACAGTATCCAGCACCGGCTGTAAGGAGGCCTTGCAGACCGTACGGTAAAATTCTTCGGAAAAGGACTTGATGTCAATATTGATACCGTCAAGCAGAGGCGCCAGATCCCGGCTGCATTCAGCTGTCATATAGCCGTTACTGACAAAGAGGTTGGCAAGCCCCCGGCCATGAGCCAGCTCCATGCAATCACGGGCAAACTCGTAAAAGATGGTCGGCTCCACATAGGTATAACTGATGCTCCGACAGCCGCTCTTCTCCGCAGCCGCAACAACCTGTTCCGGGCTGCGAAGGCTGCCTGCAATCTCCCCTGCGTTCATATGCGGATACTGAGAAATCTGATAATTCTGGCAATGCTGGCAAAAAAAA
>MTKS01000455.1 GCA_004028495.1 Candidatus Electrothrix marina | reverse complement strand
TTTTGTACAAAAGAGAATGATCGAACAAGTTCGGGTCAGGGCGACAAACAGGGTGAATATCGCTCTATGGATGTCGAAATTTTGTCATGAGCTTCTCCTGCAAGTTGCCGACCTGTGAAGCACCTGTGAAAGGATATAAAGGGTTGACACTTTGATAGCGGAAAAATGCTGTCATTCTGGTCGGAATGAAAAAAGCCGCTTACGCGGGTCCCCGGGGAGAGGACTCTGCCTGAGTGATTTCGGTTTTTTGATGATACGGAGGAGGTATCTGCGTGAAGAACCAGACAAAAAAATCTTCAAAAATTTATGAAGACGAGGAAGCCGGTTTGTCGAATGTTGATAATCAAGAAAAAGAGGACGGGTTGATTGAGGATAGGCATAGAGATGTGTACAGCACTGACCCTATGAATATCTATCTTCGTGAAATGGGCAGCCTTGATCTGCTCAGTTATGAGGAAGAGATAAAGCTGGCGCAGAAACTGGAAGGTGGAGAGGGACAAATTCAGCGTGCTGTCCTGCGTCTCACCTTGGGACTTAAAACCTTGAACCGCCTTAAAAAAGGGCTGGATCGGGGAAATATGCGAATCGGATCCGTTCTGAACGGGATATCCGACAGCGATGAAAAAGAGCTGGAAGCGGTCCGGACATCGTTCCTGGAATGTATAGAAGAGGCGAACGGGCTGGATAAGCAGCGAACCGATCTGTTTCGAGAACTGAGAAAAAAGGCGGACAACGGCGGGGAGGAGGAGCTGTGGCGGGAAATTCGGTCAATCGGCCTACGGATTGTCGAGTTATTTCAACCGTATCGGGTCAGTTCTAAAAAATTACTTTCAACGGCAAAGGCTGTTGAAGAGTTCAATGAAAAGGTCAGGAAGGTTCGTGTCCAGGCGGAAAGGGAATCCCTGCTGGCTGCACATAGGGGAGAGGCGGGGGGGAATGCCCCGGAAGCACTCGAAAACGAACGGCGGATCAACTTGGATCTGGCTGAAACCATCGGGCTGGACTGTCTAAGCTTTGACGAACTCTTTAAGGAAGTAAAGGCCGGCAAAGAGATTGTCAGAGAAGCGAAAAAGACCCTTGTTCGGGCGAATTTGCGTCTGGTTATTTCTAT
>MTKS01000454.1 GCA_004028495.1 Candidatus Electrothrix marina | reverse complement strand
CTGGGATAAGCTGGCCACCGGTGCAGGCACCATTGTTGTCTATATGGGAATCAAGAACCTGCCTATTATCACCTCCAAGCTCATGGAGCACGGGCGTGATCCAGAAACCCCGGTCGCTGTGGTCCGCTGGGCCTCCACCCCGATCCAGCGATCTGTGGTCGGCACGCTGGCCACGATTACCGACGTGGTTCGTGAGGCTGACATTACTCCCCCGGCCTTGGTTATCGTCGGCGAGGTGGTTAACCTGCGCGACACCGTTGACTGGTTTGAGAAACGCCCCCTCTTCGGCAAACGCATGGTCGTTACCCGAACTAGGGAGCAGGCCAGCGAATTGGTCTCCCTGCTGGAAGAAAACGGGGCTGACTGCCTGGAATACTCCACCATTCATATTGAACCGGTGGACGACTACAGTCTGCTGGATCATGCTGTGCAGAACATGAGCAGCTATGACTGGGCTCTCTTTACCAGCCTGAACGCCATCACCTATTTTTTCAAGCGGCTGGAGGCGACCGGTCAGGACAGCCGTATCCTGGCCGGTTGCTGCATCGGTGCCGTGGGCCGGGCAACAGCGGATGAATTGCTCAAGCACGGTATCCGGGCTGATCTGATACCGGAAAAATTTACCGGTGCCGGACTGGCGGAATCTCTGATTGCAGGTGATATATCAGGAAAAAATGTCTTCCTGCCAAGGGCGGAAAAAGCCATGGAGACCCTGCCGGAAATGCTGGAAGACGCAGGCGCAGCTGTTACAGTGGCCCCGGTCTATCGCAACGTGCCTCCGCAAGGACGAAAGGACGAGCTGCGGGAAGAATTGGTCGATGGAAATATCGAGCTGGTGACCTTTACCAGCTCCTCAACCGTGACCAATTTCCTCACCATGATTGACGCTGAAAATGAGCAGGAATTGCATCAACTCCTGAAGGGGGTCAAAATTGCAGCCATCGGCCCGGTCACTGCGGAAACTGTGCGTAAAAACGGTCTGACCGTCGATATTCAACCGGACAACTATACCATTCCGGACATGGTGGCTGCCATTATGGAACATTACCGCCCCGACGCAACCTGATTCTGATTATCAGTTTTATTTTTTTTACAGCTACCACTTTTGTACAGTTTTTT
>MTKS01000453.1 GCA_004028495.1 Candidatus Electrothrix marina | reverse complement strand
TTTTTATCATACCATCGGGATCGGCTCTCCGATTCCGGCTTTTTTCTTTCACTCTATCTCGCCAAAAATCCAAGCACCGTTCCCGGTCCGGTTGATTCAACTGTCTGTCCTCCGGCAAGATCCTGCGTTGCAAAGGTCCCAAGAAAAAGTTGTTGAGGAGCAATCTCAGGAAGAAGGTACAGGGTTAAGGTGCAACGTCCGTGTTCTGCTGCCGGATAATGTCGTTCCAACAGATCAGTCCATGCCGTCTCTGATTTTACTGAGAACACCGAATATGCTGAAGTATTTGGGGTTGAGAGTGCTCTGATTGCTGCAAGCAGCTCTGCCGCCTCTTTTTGGAAACGGTCTCGTCTGAGCAAGGCCTCATCGTCTTCATCAAAAAAAGCAGGAAGAGGTAGACTCAACAACTGCTTCGCTGTTTTGGTGTGTTCCTGCCGGTAATGCTTAAGAAGGGCTTCAACGGTATCAGGGCTTGAGCTGATAAAGGCGGTCGTCTCGAATTGTCCCTGACTGAGGGCAAAGAGACGGGTCCAGGCTTTGAGGCGGAGCCGTTGTTGTTGCAACGGGATTTCATTATCCGTGCTGAACAAAGGAATAAGCTCCGAAAACTTCCCTTCCCGCCCCTCACGCAAATCCTTGAGCAGATCCTCCTGCTGACGGGTCATTCTGTCCAGATTGCGGCGGATCTCAGCCTGATTCCGATCTACGGACTCACCCAGCTTGAGCAGCAAACGGGCCTGCCAGAGGCGGACGGAAGAGGCGTTCTTTTCTTGCCCCTTTTCGGCTTGAGGAGTATGCTCCCCTGATCCTGTTCGGATACCGGTCTGCCGGAGCAGGGTGTCCATGATGGCGTGTTCCTGTTCATTCGGCCTGACCATATTGCCGAGCCCGGCAGAAAGATTGCCAAGATGCCCGGCATAATCCTCAGGCCGCGAGCGGATATCCCGGAGCAAAGCAAGGAAACGATCCCGATCCTCTGCAAGCGGGGCCGGACAGGAGTAGTTGATACACTCGCCACTCCCCTGCTGATCCGCTATCTCGGGTGAAAACGGGATGTCAATCTTCGGCGGATCGTCTTCAACCGGTCTCAGGAAAACAACCTGCTCAAAAAGCTGGGCCA
>MTKS01000452.1 GCA_004028495.1 Candidatus Electrothrix marina | reverse complement strand
GAGCACGCGGCTCTTCGCCGGTTGTCGCCTGTCCCTCGGGTGGTTGCCCCTTGTCCTGTTCTTTGGATGATTGATCTTTATCTTTTTCCTCGGATGGTCGATCCTGTATTCCTCCCTTGAGCAGGGCCTTGGCAATGTCGGCACTGAAGCCGTTGATCTGGTTCAGGGCGTCAAGCAATTCAAGGTGGATTTCGTGGGTCTCCACCGACTCTTCTTTCATCTCCAGCAGGCGCCGGAGGTGGTGGCGGCGCAAGCGGTGGTTGAGACGGTCGTACCGTTTTTTCTTCTTGCGTACCTTGTGGGCCAGAACGGGGTCGGGAGTGACCATCATCTTCTCCAGCCTCTTCAGTTGTTTGCCGATCTTCTCGTGGTAGCTGATCAGTTCCTTGCGCCCCTCCTCGGAAAAGTCAGCGTCCAGCTGCCCTTTCTTTTTCGCCAAGGGCACCATCTGGCGGACGATGATATCACCGATACTCTCCATGCTGTCCAGAAGGGATAACAGGGCATTGACCTCACTGCCCTGTCCCTCAGCCAGTTGCTGACGGCTGATTTTGAGCAGATACCGGCGTATTTTCTCTTCTAAAAAGTTGATTTTCTGCTCCCGCATGGCAATGCCCTGCAGCAGATCCAGTTGCTCAGGATGGAACTCGTCACGAGGCAATTGGTCATTTGCGGTGATAAAGGGAAGGATGGCCGCCTTATGCATGCGACCCAGGATTAAAGCCATGCGTGCGACTTCGGCATGGGCCAGTTCCAAGGCGATGGCCGGGGTGGAGACCAGGGAGTCCTTCAGATACAAGGTAGTGGGCACAATGCCCTTTTCCTGGGGTTTGTCGGGCATGAGGCGAAGGATGGCATGGGCGAACAGGTCGGTGAAGGGGAGAAAACAAAGGGCTATGCCCACATTGAAGACCGTGTGCGCATTAGCGATCTGCCGGGCCGTTCCCGAGTCGAACAGGGCGGCCAGAGAACGTACCATGTCGGCAAATGCACCTAGAAACGGCACGATGAGCAGTACTCCGACTATCTTGAACAGGACATGAGCCACGGCCACCCGTTTTGCCTCACGCCGGGTGCCGATGCAGGCCAGCAGGGCGGTGACGCAGGTTCCTATATTGGCG
>MTKS01000451.1 GCA_004028495.1 Candidatus Electrothrix marina | reverse complement strand
CCTGACCCATATCTACCAAAAAAATGAATCCATTATCCGAATCATCATAACCGGTTTTCTCAATACAACCGATATCATCGCGGCTATCAACAAAGGACATATCTATCAGTTCATTGTCAAACCCTGGGAAATTGTCCAGATGCGAATGGTGCTCTCCCAGGCAACATATACATGGAAATTAAAAAAAGAAAACAACGAACTGCAAAAAGAACTCCTGACCCAGAATTATTTGCTCACCCAGGCGAACAAACGTCTGCATACCTCGAAACAAACCCTGCGCAATCTCTCCATCTCTCTCTTTACAGCCAGAGAGGAAGAGCAGCGGCGAATCGCTATGGAACTTCATGATGAACTCGGGCAATCTCTGGCTGCGTTAAAAATGCAGACCCGGATCATGGAACACGACTTTCTTCCGGCGGAAAAAGCGCAGCAGGAAAAGATAAAGAGCTGGTCAACTGTACTCCGAAGCAGCATAAGCCAAATCATTGAGGATGTGCGCCTGTTATCAAAGAACCTCAGCCCGGTCATTATCGAGGATCTCGGCCTGGATGCCGCTCTTCAGCAGCTTATTGATAATTTCACTCAAGCACACGGGATCTCCTGCTCCTTTCAACCGGCTCCTCTCCAGGATATCACCTCCGCTGACGGAAAACGGATAGTCTACCGCCTTGTCCAGGAGACTCTGAATAATATCTGCAATCATGCCGAGGCTACCCATATTCATTTCCCCATAAAGGTCGATCAGGAGAAGATCTTCCTCTCCCTCGCAGATGACGGTAAGGGATTTCATGTCCAGGAGGTACTGGCCCGCCCCCAGAGTCGGCGCGGAATAGGCCTGACAGCCATGTCCGAACGAGTCAAAATGCTCGGCGGCAAGATTGATATTCAATCCATAATCAACAAAGGAACAACGGTTTCCTTCACCATTCCGGTCGATTTTGACAGGAAAAAGAAAGAATAAGACCAAAAAAAACGCACGTAAAAACAAACAATGCCACCCGCAACATCATCATTTCAGCATACTTTACGAGATCTTACGGAAACAGCCGTTCTGGGCCGACAACTGGGCCGAATTGCCCGGAAGGGAGATATCATTCTCCTGCACGGCGACCTGGGTGCGGGCAAGACCA
>MTKS01000450.1 GCA_004028495.1 Candidatus Electrothrix marina | reverse complement strand
TCCCTCCGGCGTTTGGGAGAGCCGGAAGGCTGAATCAGAACTGTATCGCCGTGGGTTGCCCCGTTCAGAGCTGCGGCAGGGATAAAGATATCCTTCTGCTGTCTGGCCACATTGCCCTCAAGCACGGCAAAACCAAAGCCTTTCGCAGTGAGGGAAAGGGTAGCCCGGACCGGTTCTTTCCTGTCCGCGATGACCCAGCGCTGTCTTCGCCGATGCAGCCTGCCGTCTTTTTCCAGGTCGGCAAGCGTTTCTTTGAGGAGCTTTCGGGAAGGTTGGGCTGAAGCCAGCTCGTTTATGATTGTATCCAGAGAGACAGGTTCTGTCTGTTTCCGGAAAAAGGAGAGCAGGGTCTTGCTCAGGGAATGTTCTTGATCGCTCTGCTGCCGTGTCTTCGGGAAGCCAGTTGTCTTTCTGGACCCTCTATTTCTTTTTTTTGCCATTCCTTTTCTGTTTTTCCCCGACTCTTCGTTTTTTCAGGCAGGGGGAAACAGATTTTCTCCATGGTTGCTTCAGTTATCTTAGTTTGCTTATCCTGAAGAGTAGTGTACATTACTTTCCGGCAAATAAAAAGCAACGTCTAAGTAAAGGAAAGGGATATGGGGCAGTTTGATCTGGAAAAGTATCGGCAGGAGATGTCATCATTCATTGGCTCGGGAGATGAGACTTCGGTATTCTATGAGGCCCTGGACTTCGCTGTTGCCGCTCATGACGGCCAGATGCGCAAGTCCGGCGACCCGTATATTATCCATCCCTGCGCAACCGCCCGCATCCTGGCCGAGGAAATGGATGTCCATAACTGCGAAATCCTTGCTGCCGGTCTGCTTCATGACACCATCGAGGATGTGGAGGAAATCACGCCGGAGGTGATCCGGGAAAAATTCGGGGCCAATGTTGAGGCCATCGTGGTGGGCTGTACCAAGGTCAAGCACCATAGCGGGGATAAGCAGGCCCTGAAAAAACTCGTTCATCGTCAGCTCTTCACCGGTGCCGCAGTCCGGCCGGAGGTGATGGTGGTCAAACTGGCCGACCGGATGCACAACCTGCGCACCCTCGGTTCCATGCCCCGTTACAAACGACAGCGCATTGCCGAAGAAACCCTGGATTTTTACGCCCCCCTGGCCACTATCCTCGGCCTGTTCACCCTG
>MTKS01000449.1 GCA_004028495.1 Candidatus Electrothrix marina | reverse complement strand
TTCCCTCAAGGACTGTTCCTGCTGCATTAAACAGGGCCAGGAAGGCACGGTTGAACTTCAGCCCTTCTTCAGCCGTGATACCGACCAGGATCGCTTGCAGTATTTCTTCCAGCGCAGTCATGCCGAGATAGGCGGTATTCATCTTCATGGCCAATTCATGGAGGAGCTGGATTCGAAAATGTGCCTGTTCAAGCTGCTGCTGATACCGTCGGTTATTAATCTGCAATCTTCTTTTTTCGAGAACCTTGCGCACGGTTTCCCAGAAGGTGGCCAGCTGTACAGGTTTGGTCAGATAGTCATCCGCACCGTGTCGAAGGCATTCCAGGGCGGTATGGAGATCTGTGGCGGCTGAAAGCATTATGATGGCGGTATTCGGGTTTGTCTTCTTGATCTCGGAGATGAGTTCTGTTCCGTTACCGTCAGGCAGATTAATGTCAAGCAGTACCAGGGCAATCGGTACGTTATGCAGCATATGCCGGAATTCTTGCACCGAACCTACGGTCAGCGTTGTCAATCCGCGTTGATGGAGAAAGTTTTGCAAGAGGATAACAACAGCTTGGTAGTCATCAACGGCAAGGATGACCTCATCACCTTCAAGAAACTCATTATCGTCCAGCGAAACAGGTGGTAATCTCAGTTCAGTATTCGACATGATCAATTGTGAGTTATGTTGTTTTGAATGACAGAACAGTTCAGGTCGCCTGAAAAGCAATTGTCCCCCTCGCCCTTTTTTTAGGAACAGGAGGGGAACGATATTGTTAACCATAACCATGAGGAACTCTTGGTGTGTTGCACCTGGTCATGCACAGATGACAGGCATCCTCGTGAGGAATATTTCGAGAGAGGCCCGGCGATTTTTCGTGTTCGACAGCGGAAATCTCTTTTTTTTATACCGCAAATTATATCGCTTTGCCCTGAAAAAGAATCGAAGAAGGTTACAGGAAGGAATCTCGGATTGCTCGACAGGGCTCTCCGTGGTAAAGATTGTGCTGGAAAAACAGTCTGCCTGTTCCTTCGGCTGTCAAAGACGACTTCATCATCAGTTTATTGAATATATGAAAAATATTTTTGCAGATACCGGTCTGCTTGCCGAGTGCCTTCCGAACTATGAATCTCGTTCCGGCCAGCTGGAGATGGCAGAGGCGATTGCC
>MTKS01000448.1 GCA_004028495.1 Candidatus Electrothrix marina | reverse complement strand
GCAGTAAAGGTCACCTCAGCACCGGTTCCCGCAGAAGTGGGGATCATAATCTTGGGTACACCCGGCTTTTTGATCAGGCCCAGTCCAAGATAATCAACCGCCTTGCCGCCGTTGGTCAGCAGGATAGCCACGGCCTTGGCCACGTCCATTGCTGAGCCGCCGCCTGCGCCGATCACACAATCACAACCGGCCTCTTTGGCGATGGCACAGCCTTTATCAGCCAGTTTCAAGCCCGGTTCCGGGTCGATTTCATCGTAGACAACAAAGGGAATACCTTCCTGTTCCAGGGGGGCGGTCAAGCGGTCAAGCAGGCCCGCCTTGACCAAGCCGGGGTCGACCACCAGCAGAACCTTGCTGCCGTTAAACTCCTTGACGGTCTTGCCGAGATCTTTCACCGTGCCTGCACCGAATTGAAGACGAGTGGGCTGGGTCACGGTGAAGGGTTGCATACTGTTCATAATTTTACCTTGTCTTGTTTTGATCAAATGGACCTTGCGACCTTGCGCAGAGTGAACTCGAATATATTCTTTTTCCAGAAAGTCTGCTATTTTTTCCGGCTGATTCAGGGAAAAAACAGACGGGCCGGAAATCTCTTGATGAATATCCTGATCCGTTGCCAAGGCAATGACGCCATTGACCTGCTCAGCAAGGCGAGTGCCCTGCCCGCGGAAAACCTCAATCTTGGCCACCTTGGCGGCCTCTTTAAAGCCCTCGCCAATGACCAAATCCATATCAGAGAAAAAACGTCGGGCCAAGGCAGGAAGGTTCTTTTCCGGGTAGGCAGCAGTTATAACCAGCTGGTCCGGAGCAACCAGCGTGACAGCATCAGCGCCAGCCTTGCTATAGGCACCGGTATCTGTCCCCTTCTGGTTCGGCAGCAGTCCGATGTCCTTGGTGGATTTAATCACTGCCACGGAATAGCCGCGCTCTTTCAGCAAACGGACAACCTGGGCGGCCAAGGTGGTTTTCCCGGAATCGTGCCAGCCTATGAAGGTAATAATGGGGGGCATAGTGAGACGCATCATAGCAGGGACAATGCAATATGGAAACTGAAAAACAGCCTTGAGTCCTGCTTGTTGCGCGAGAAAAATTTTACTGGTATATTCTCCTGATTCATTCATTAATCCTCAATTCTATCAGCAACGACTATGCA
>MTKS01000447.1 GCA_004028495.1 Candidatus Electrothrix marina | reverse complement strand
AAAACCTTGGTTGTTTCCTGGAACGAAGCAGCTGAAATAAATGAGTCCGTGGATAATGATGCCTTTGTTACCCCCAATAACTGAGGCTCGGCAGAGGCGGGCTGCATGCCCTCATCCATGACCCGTCTGTTCTCATCGTAAAACATCCATTTTTCCGTGAGCTGATCAAGCATAAATTTGGTGTCGCCCGGGTCGGTAATTCTGACCCTTTTCAACATCTGGCGAACAATGGTTTCAATATGCTTGTCATTGATTTTAACGCCTTGGAGGCGATAAACTTCCTGGATCTCATCAACAAGGAATTGGGCAAGCTCTTCCTCACCTTTGATCCGCAGGATGTCGTTAGGAAGAATGGATCCGTCCATCAGCGCATCACCGGCCTTGACATAATCGCCCTCATGAACCGTGACATGCTTTGCTTTCGGAACCAAATATTCTCTCTGCTCACCGGTTTCCGGCGTTACGACAACCCGCCGCTTCCCTTTGAGCTCTTTACCGAAGCTGATCCGACCGTCAATTTCCGTAACAATGGCCTGCTCCTTAGGTTTACGTACCTCAAAAAGCTCTGCAACTCTCGGCAGACCGCCTGTAATATCCTTAGTCTTGGTGGTTTCACGCGGAATTTTTGCGACCACGGTACCTGCCGTGACCTCCGCCCCCTCATCCACCGAGATGATTGACCCGACCGGCAAGGGATAACGGGCCTCATGCTCAACATCACGCAGCTTAATGGTACGCCCCCGGCCGTCCTTCAAAGAGATTCTCGGGCTGGAGTGCTTAGCTGTTGTGGCATGAATAATGACCCTGGATACCTTTCCGGTTACCTGGTCAACACGCTCCTGCATGGTATCACCCTCAATCACATCGCCGTACTTGATCCGACCCGGAGCTTCGGCAACAATGGGAATAGCAAAGGCATCCCAATCCGCAATAACTGTACCGGGCTCAACCCTTGCGCCGTCGGCAACCCGTACTTCCGCACCGTAAGGAACAGAAAAACGCTCTCTGTTCACATCCTGGTCGTCAACAACGGTAATCTCCGCATTACGGTTCATAACAACCTCGAACCCGGCGACATTGGTTACCGAATGTAACTCCTTGTAGCGCACAATACCGCTGCGCTGGCTCCGAATTTCAGCCTGTTCAACGGATCGACT
>MTKS01000446.1 GCA_004028495.1 Candidatus Electrothrix marina | reverse complement strand
CAACGCCATTGCTGCGGCAGACTACACCTTCGGCAATAATCTGTTCATGACCTCCGGCACCGGGCTCGGGAAAAGTCATCTTACTCAGGCAGTGGTTCATCAGGTTATGCATAATGCCCCCGGAACCCGCATGCATTATCTCACTGCCCAGCAATTTTCCGCTGAAATGGTCAAAAGCATCCGCAGCAACAGCATGCAGCAGTTTTCCAATCGTTTCATCCACGGCTGTGATCTTCTGTTGGTTGAAGATGTCCATACCTTGGCCGGTAAGACAAAAACCCAGGAAGAATTGAATAATGTTCTTGATTACCTCATAAAATCCGGAAAAAGGGTCATTATGACCTCTTCAATTCCTGCCCGGGATATCAAGGGGTTGGATGAAGATTTTCGTTCCCGGATGACCTCCGGCCTGATCACCGATATCGAGGCTCCTGAATACAAAACCAGGGTTTCGATTATTCGTCATAAAGCCGCGCACAGCAACTTAAGTCTGGCGGAAGAGCATGTCCATTACCTGGCGGATCAACTCCAGGGTGATATTCGCCGCATTGAGAGCGCTCTTATGGGGATTAAGGCAAAGGCAAGCGTATACAACGCTCCCCCTGATATGGATATCGTCCGCAGCGTGCTGGAAGGATTCGGTAATTTACAGCAGCGGAAACAACTCGACGGCAGGATGATTCGTGATATTATTTCCAGCCAGTACAGGATCTCTGTTGAAGAGCTGACCTCCCGTTCGCGCAAACGGGTCGTCTCCTTTCCTCGCCAGATAGCCATGTATCTGACCAGAAAGTATACTGAAGAGTCTTTAGCCCATATCGGTGACCTCTATAATAGGGATCATTCCACGGTGATGTATGCTGTTAAAGTTATCAATCGAGATATCGCGCAAAAAAATACGGTTCGCCAGCAGGTGGAACTCCTCAAAGATAAGCTGCAAAAATAAACCGGGCAGCGAACCATGAACCGGGGTACCTGCCCCGGAACCTTCCTGAAAAAACTTCTTAGGCATCCCCTGCGTCATCCCCCTCTTCCCCTCTTGTTTCCTTATCGATTATCTGTTATCCTTCTTCGCAAGGATGAAATGATCAACCATCCTGTCCGGCAATTCTGTCGAATCTTATTGAGGGCCACCATCGTACTGCTCCGTCATGCAAAAACCAAACACA
>MTKS01000445.1 GCA_004028495.1 Candidatus Electrothrix marina | reverse complement strand
GGTGGAGAAAGCCTATCTGTTTACCGCCTGCCCCGGCAATCGGTGTCGTATTCATTAATCGGCACCCGGCCTTTTCCGCTTTTTTGAGCTGGGCTGCTGCATTATCGCTGCGATAAGCAATATGATGCACCCCTTCGCCTCGGCGTTGCAGGAATTTTGCTATGGGACCGTCATCGCTCATGGGCTCAAGCAGTTCGATTTTGGTTTCACCGAGAGAGAAAAAGGCCGTGCGTACCTGTTGTGAAGGGACTTCTTCAATCTGTTCGCAATGCAGTCCCAAGGCCTGTTCATAAAAAATACGGGCTTGGGCTATGGAATGGACAGCTATGCCTATATGATCAATTTTTTGCAGCATATACAGAGGCCTTTCAGGGGCGGGAGGGACGTTTTACCGCCCCTCTTTGTTTGGTGAAATTTGTGCAATTTCTCTGAGGCGGTCAGTTGCAGCCCAGGCCCCAGCCCCCCGAATCAACGCAGGTTATTTGCGGGAACACCTTGCCGCCGCAGGATTGGTAGCAATAGCGGTGCTCCTTATTGCATTGCTCGAAGTTCGGAGGCGGGCAGGGCGTACGGGTGTCGTAGCAGGTCATCTCACCGGCTTTAATGCAGGATTCCAGCTTGATGCCCGCTATCTCGTTACGATGTTTACAGTCTTTTAAGGCCGACTCGACATTGGTTTTGCACTGGATCCTGTTCTGCTCGCATTGCATAACACAGACCTGTCCCTGCTGTGTTGCCGGGGGCTCCAGCGTGTATTCGGTCTTATACATGGGGCCGCAGGCACTGAGCGCGACCAGCATCAGGATCATAATTCCCGGGATCATAACTCCTGTATACCATAACGAATGCCTGCTCGGACTGCTAAGATGTCCTGTCCTCTTTCCTGTTTTCATAACTCCTCCCTAACCACATTCCTAACCACATTTTTGACCAGCGCTGTCCTGTTGAGGGAGCGCACCAAATCCGCACTCGAAGATCCGGCGGAATTTATATACGAGAAGCAATGTATCAGCCTGCCTGAAGCTTGTCCGTGATCAGATCATACAGGGCGTTGCTGGTTTCCCGAACAACCCTGATACAGTTTTTTCGCGTGCTGCCCGGATGGGTCCGAAAAATATGCACAGCCTCCTTATCTTTCCAGTCCACCTGGGCTATATCCGCACATTGGATA
>MTKS01000444.1 GCA_004028495.1 Candidatus Electrothrix marina | reverse complement strand
AGCAGCAGCCGGCGGTGAGGTTTATAAGCTGATTCCTTCGTTGACAGAGCAGGAAGCGAATAAGATTATCACGCGCATAGAAGAAGGTGCGGAAAAACCCATACCCAAGGTTGTCTTTGAGGTGGGTGATATTGTTCGTGTGACTGAAGGTCCTTTTGCAAATTTTGAGGGAACGGTTGACGAGGTTTTTCCTGATAAAGGCAGAGTTCGGGTTATGGTCTCTATCTTTGGGCGTTCAACTCCGGTTGAGCTTGAGTATATGCAGGTAAGCAATAATTAAAAACTCCAGGTAGGTCCGTGGAGGAGTGAATCATGGCAAAAAAAATTCAATCATATATAAAACTGCAGATACCGGCCGGAAAGGCTAACCCATCCCCCCCGGTAGGACCGGCTTTGGGTCAGCACGGCGTAAATATTATGGACTTCTGCAAGGCCTTCAATGCGAAGACGCAGTCGGAAGGCGATATGATCATTCCAGTAGTTATTACTGTCTATAATGATCGGTCCTTTAGTTTTATTACAAAGACTCCGCCCGCATCTGTGCTTCTTTTTAAAGCAGCCGGCTTGCAGAAGGGATCGAGTAACCCGAAAAAAGAGCGTGTTGCCGAGATCGGAAGAGATAAGATTAAAGAAATTGCTGAACTCAAGATGCCGGATCTGAACGCATACAGTGTTGAGCAGGCAATGAAAATTGTTGAAGGAACTGCCCGAAGTTGCGGAATTACCGTCGTTGACTGAGTCAGTTTATACCGGATTTATTTTTCGTTCGTACCACGTCTGTTTGTGAGAGTTTTTGAGAGGATGTGGGAGACAAATAGAGGTTGATTATGCCGAAACATGGTAAGCAGTACCGAAAAGCAGCTGAAGGGGTTGAAAGAGGAACTCTTTACTCTTTGGAAGAGGCCGTAAATCTCTTGCTTGCAAACAGCTGCGCAAAATTTGATGAATCTGTTGATGTTGCGGTTCGCTTGGGCATTGATCCCCGGCACGCAGACCAAATGGTTCGTTCCTCAGTGATCTTGCCCAATGGCACAGGCAAGGACGTGCGCGTCCTTGTTTTCGCTAAAGGTGAGAAAGAGGCCGAAGCCTTAGCTGCTGGTGCTGATTATGCTGGCTCCGAGGAGTTGGTGAATAAAATTAAAGAAGGTTGGCTGGAGTTTGATAAAACAATAGCAACTCCTGA
>MTKS01000443.1 GCA_004028495.1 Candidatus Electrothrix marina | reverse complement strand
GAAAAATCCTTGGATTGACGAAGAAAACCAGGAGAGCACAAGGGTTTTCACGGAAGCGCTGCACAAGATTTTCAAGGATCTTGCCCTGCAGATCGTTTCAGACGGCGAAGGGACCACCAAGGTGGTAACCATTCGGGTGGTCGGCGCAAGAAGCAGGGAAGATGCCATGAACGGAGCCCGAACCATTGCCAACTCCGCTTTGGTCAAGACAGCATTTTTCGGTGAAGATGCGAACTGGGGCCGGATTATCGCTGCGCTCGGTCGGTCGGGATGCCAATTTCAGCCGGATCGGGTGTCCATAGCCTTTGATGATGCGGTGATGGTTGAAAACGGCCTCGGGTGCGGAAAAGAGGCGGAAGAAAAAGCTTCCAAGGTGTTGCGGCAAAAAGAATTTACCGTTACTGTCGACCTGCTGGACGGAAGTGAACGTGCGGAAGTGTTCACCACGGATTTAACATGTGATTATGTGAATATTAATGCCGATTATCGCTCCTGATTCGAGACATTACATTGCACGCAAACTGCTCACCTGACATGCTGAATGCAGAACCCTACAGGGTTTCGACGAAGAACAGGAGGAAGGAATGACGGATTATGCCGGGGGCGATTACCCTCTTGAGATTCAAAAAATTTTTCAAGAGATTGAGCAGGCCCTTGCCGGTGCGATCGGGGCCTGCAGCCGGTATGATCCTTCGCGATTACATCGAACAATGGCAACAGAACGGCCCTGTTGTGGCTGCCCGCATAGTTGAACTGACCACTGCCTTGGTGGAAGAAATCGGTGATCCTGTGACAGCTCAAGAGTTTATCAGTAGAGTTGAAAAAAAGTGTTGAGCACGGCCCTCCCTTTTTTAGATACAGGACTGTAGGGGCAAACCTGTGTGTCTGCCCCGAATAAGAAGGGCGAACACAGAGGTTCCCCCTTGCACGGCGTTCGGGCATTCTTACTCAACACTCAACAGAGTGACCATCTGATTGTAAGGGGCTGAAAATATTATTTTGACCTCCTCCGCCTCCGGCTGAGGAGGTTCACTGAAGAGAACTTAATCAGGAGAATTCCTGAACCGCGTGAGACGCTACGTTAAGGAACACAGGGAGTTTTGATGCGAAGGACCAAAATACTGCTTGCCGCCTTAGTTGTTCAATGCGCAACCGCCCTGACCTGTTATGCCGGTTGTCTTTCCGGAGACTGTAAAAACGGTGCAG
>MTKS01000442.1 GCA_004028495.1 Candidatus Electrothrix marina | reverse complement strand
TCAAGGCAGCAAGTGTCGTGTGACCTACTTTTTGGGAATGCTCCCGGTGACACAGAGCGAAAAAAGTGCTGCTTTTGCGGAGAGGAAAATTCAGGAGAAAACAACAGAACAAAAAAAAGGCCACCCTAGCGGGTGGCCCTCATGTACTACACGTCAGTCCAGCTCTACAGCTTATACACAACCTGTAGGTTTGGGCAGACCAGCCATTTTACAGGCACCTTTACCAGGTCCTGACGGGAACAGCTCGTAGATTCTCTTCAGCGGGAACCCTGTGGTCTTGGAGAGAATACGTACCATGGGAGCAATACCGTTTTTCTTGTAGTATTCCTGCAGAGCGTCAATAACCTTCTGATGCTCATCGGTCATGTCGTTGATACCCTCAACACTTTTTACGTAGTCAACCCAGTTCTCATCCCATTCCTCAGAACCGTTCAACAGGAAGCCGTCTTCATCAACCTCGTAGCTGGTACCATTGTGCTCAATAGATGCCATTGTTTTTCTCCCTTGGGTAAAAAATAATATGAAATGAATAAAAAATTATTCACCGTTTATATTCTATTAACGATAATGTGATGCCAACTCTTACTATAGGATATTCCCTTTGTCAAGAGGTCTTGCTCGTTTTTAACTATTATTTTGCCCTCGGCCCCTTGTCAGGAACCGGTTGCACAATAATTGGCTTTTTCCTTGATAACCTGCTATGTTTATCGCTTCAGAGTTGAACAAATATCATCCGGTTTCTTTGAATAACGATTTGTGGAGAGTAATATATCATGTTGAATATCTTGCGCAAACAAGCTCAGTCTCCCCTGATTCAGGCTTTGGTGCTCGTGATTGTCATTGTTTTTATTTTTTGGGGTTTCGGTGGAAATAAAAATAATGGTCGTACTGCCGTGGCCACTGTCAACAAGGTGGATATCTCGTATCAGGACTACATTAAGGCCTATAATCAGACAACAGACAATTTTCGCCAACAGTTCGGCGGAAAAATTCCGCCTGCCCTGCTGGAACAATTAGGTATTCAGCAGCAGGTGCTCAGTCGGCTGATTCAATCGGAGCTGCTGCGCCAGGGCGGCGAGAAAATCGGAGTCAGGGTCAGTGATCTGATGGTGCAGGAAAAAATAAAAGAGATGGAAGTGTTCCAGGAAGACGGTCGATTCAACCAACAGCGATATGAAGACCAGATAGTTCAGGCGGATTTTCGGCTCGGAC
>MTKS01000441.1 GCA_004028495.1 Candidatus Electrothrix marina | reverse complement strand
GAGGCCAGATAACCGCCCAGCACCGGGCCCCAGTCCAACGGACCGAGAAAACTCACGCTAAGAGCCAGGGGCAGGGTCAAGGCCAGCGCCAGGGCGACCAGAGCCAAACAGGCCAGGAATTTTCCCAAAACCAGGGTGACTGGCCGCACCGGTGAGGTCAGGAGAAATTCCAAGGTTCCGGCCCGGTGTTCCTCCGCCCACATCCGCATGGTGATGGCCGCGACCAAGAAGATGAGCAGGATGGGCATCCACTCAAATAAGGCCCTGAGTTCTGTAATATTGCGGGAGAAAAAAGTTTCCACCCAAAAGAAGATAAAAAGAGTTGTCGCAAGAAAGGTGCCGAGAAAGATAAAGGCAACCGGAGAGCTGAAAAAGGCTCCGAATTCCTTGCGTGCTATGCGTAATAATGTGCTCATGATGCTGCACCTCCTCGTTCACTGATCTCGGCAAAGACCGTTTCCAGATTGCGGGACTCAAAATGCATGGCAAAGAGCTGCCAGTCCTTTTCATGGATTCCCTTGGCCAAGGCCGCGGCTGTTGCCTTACTGTCTGCATCCGCATGCAGTTGCAGCTCAAACTGCTGGGACCTGCCTGCTGCTGCGGAAGCCACCTGGGAAAAAGATTGAAACAGCTCGACAGCAGAATCTGCCTCAGCATCTGTGCTGATGAGCAATTTCGAACTCTGTTGCAAACCGTCCACCTGGGCGTCCAGGGCCATAGCACCGTCCTTGATAATTATCACCCGGTCACATATCGCCTGCACTTCCTGGAGGATATGGGTAGACACGATCACCGTGGAGGTCTTGGCCAGCTCCGCTATCAGGCCGCGCATATGCTGAATCTGGGTGGGATCAAGTCCGTTGGTCGGCTCATCCAGAATCAAAATATCCGGCTGATGAAGAATGGCCTGGGCCACACCGGTTCGTTGCCGATAGCCTCGGGATAGGGTGGCAAGCTGTTTGGTCGCTTTTGCTTCCAGGGCTGTGCGTGCCACCGCCTCTCGGATCAGGGCCGGTCGATCCTGCTTGGCAACCCCGTGCAGGGCTGCGCTGTACTCCAAGTACTCCAACACGGTCATCTCAGGATAAACCGGACAGTTTTCCGGAAGATAGCCGATCTTTTTTTTGAATTTTGCGACGATTCTTGCCGATGTCCAGTTCGTCGACAGTGATATTTCCCTCAGTCGGCTCAAGATACCCGGTCATCATCTTCATG
>MTKS01000440.1 GCA_004028495.1 Candidatus Electrothrix marina | reverse complement strand
TCACGCCATGCTCTACAGCCCAGCCGAAAATCATGTCGTCAAGTTCCTGCTGTGTGGGTTGGCGCTCGCATTTATATTCCTGTCCCTTCCAAGTGGCGGTGGCCGGTTTCAGGTCGGCAGCGGAACGGATGGAGTTGACAGCGGATTGCTGGACAATGATGCCGCCGTCAATCAGAGATTTGAAGTCAACAAAGCGGAACTTCTCGAAATCAGCCAAGCGGTTGATGCCGTCCATACGGATGACCCGCAGGTTTTTGGCCTTGGACAGGATCTCCAGGCTACCGTCCTCAAAGTCAGGAGCACAGACCACCTCTAAGTAGTTCTGGCTCATCAGCTCTGCTGTTTCCTTATCTATAGCTCGGCTGGTGATGACGGCCCCACCAAAGGCAGCAATGCGATCAGCCCGGTTGGCCTTATTATAGGCATCAGCCAGACTGCTGCCCACAGCCGCACCGCAGGGGTTATTATGCTTGAGGATAACAGCTGCCGGTTTATCCACCAAGTACTTAATAATGTTCAGACCATTATCTACGTCCGTGAGGTTGATCTTGCCCGGATGCTTCCCCACCTGCAACATATCCTCTACTTTGATTCCACTGACCAAAGCGTTACCTGGCTCAATGAATTTGCAGTCGCCAAGCACCAGATTGCCGTTGACCAGCTCATACAGGGCTGCTTCCTGATCCGGGTTCTCGCCGTAGCGAATACCGCGCTCGTCCACGCCCCCGTCTTCAGTGGGGATGGCCCAGGTCCGCTTGCGGTAGACCAAGGTCTGGTCGCCAAAGGAAACGGTCATATCCATAGGGAAGGAATCACCGAGGATAGTTGTGTACATTTTTTTGATTGTCGCTCATGATAGTGCTCCGGGTTTATCTTTGGGTTGCTGAATAAATCTCTGATCCTGTTCCAAGGTGGTATTGTCGGATGCCTTGTGCATATTGCACGTTTTTCTGAATCGTTCTGGGAACGATGGTCAAGAAAACAATAGTCCGCAAGACCGGTTTGGCCGACAGGGGGATTTTTATTTTGTGGCAATGGGATGCCATCTTGTCTGAAAGCTCAAAAAGATAAAAAGTATAATATGAACAGCATCGGTTGCCAACAGAGAAAATCGACTGTTGCTGCATCGGAGCTCAGCTTGGGTTGGGCAGCGGGATGACAAAATCATTTACCCCCTCTGTCTGCTGTGTTAGATTAGCAGTCATTTATAATGTTACTTCGGGTTTGTTCATTTTCT
>MTKS01000439.1 GCA_004028495.1 Candidatus Electrothrix marina | reverse complement strand
TCCTGCCAGAACCGGTTCCGCATCCAGATGGGTGGGCGGATCAAGTTCCGCGATAATGGGCAGGCGACCGGGCTGAAGACTTTCTAGAAAACCGCCGTTCCGGGGCTCAGGGATAATATCTTCCGGAACCTCTTCCCTGATCTCCACATCCCCGGCTCGGACGCGCACGGGTTTGATCTTGAGGGCGGAACGAAATTCCTTAATATGGGCCGGAGCAGTGCCGCAGCACCCGCCGATAAGATGCACCCCGTTGCGGATCATCTCCCTTGCTCTGGTCGCCATATAGCCGGGCTGTGCCGGATAAATCATACGCTGCCCGTCCATCTCCGGCATTCCGGCATTAGGAAATGCCGAGAGCGGAATCCCTTCCCCGGCCAGTATCGACATCCTGCCGACAGCCGATACCATAGCGTCAATACCGCGACCGCAATTTGTCCCCACCATGGCAGCCCCGGCCATATTCATGGCGCCCGCAACTGAGGGCATCATCCCCCTGAACCGTCATGCCTCGGGACGGAAAAACCATCTGTCCGATAATCGGGAGATCAGGAGCTTCGTTGCGAGCGACCTCAATGGCGAGCAGCACTTCGTCAAGACTGGAAAAAGTCTCTATGATCAGAAGATCAACACCTCCTTGGGCCAGCCCCCGTATCTGCTCGTGCAGGCTGTCTCTGATATCATCCTGAGTGAATTCCTCCTCGTCACGGGGAAAACTGATGCCGGACGGCCCCACAGAACCGGCAACATACACCTGATGCCCTGCCGCTTTCACGGCAATCTCCGCCCCGACCCGGTTAATCTCCTCCACCCGCTCTTCCGCACCGGATTCACGCAGGTTAAATCTGTTGGCACCAAAGGTATTGGTCTCAATCAGCTGACTGCCGCCCGAATATACTCTTCATGGGCATTAAAGATAATATCAGGGGCCTGCACATTCAGCAAATCCAGATTCCGCCCTCGCTCGACCCCCCGTTCAAAAAGGTAGGAGCCGAGCGCGCCGTCCCCCAGCACAACATGATTCCGGACATATTCAATAAAAGGCGGTTTCATTGCAAGGCCTCGGCTCCGATCCCCCGCTGCCTGCGGCGTACTTTACTCATCATTTCAGCGTGCCTCCCTGCCTTTTGGCAGGGATAATATATTAACTGTAGGGGCGGTTCACGAACCGGCCCCTACGGGATTACTTTTTCTTGACAACTGATTTCTTCAAACCGCCAAGGGTATGCTCAAGTACCTCGTCCA
>MTKS01000438.1 GCA_004028495.1 Candidatus Electrothrix marina | reverse complement strand
TGCTCCATATTTTAAAAGCATAGTTGCCTCACTTGATAATTTTTAGCACACATTACAACATGAACACCTCCATCGCAAGGCCTAAAGCCGATAAAACGTCGGATATGGCAGGTATTGTCGATTTGACCAGATCCTCATTGGTCAAACTGCTTACTGCTCATTTTGGTATCACACCCCAAAATCAAACCGCGCAGTGATGCAGGTTACAGGCCGAGGTCGTAGGTTCAAATCCCGACCTCACCAGTTTCGCTGCTTCACGCTGACCTGAAAAAGAGAAAACCGCTAGGTTTCCTCTTGAATTTTCCGATAACATGCGATAGTTGTCTGTACCTCTCACCAAAAAGGAGAGCAAGCAAGCTCTTTACTGGAAAAATTTCGTCTTCTGACACCACGTTCAAGAGATAATGCATTCAGTGTCGTCAGCGCAAGGCGGTATTACGCAATAACTAGGAAAATTCATGAAAATAGTGCCCCCCTCATATGAAGTGCTTGATCATCTTGATCGACAGAGCCTGGCGGTCCGTATAGAACTCTGCGGTCGTATTTGTTATAAAAGTGAAGATCGAATTGACCAGGACTCTGCTGTTCCCTTTGTCAGCAAGATGGCCGAGCACGGCCATAATTCTGTGCTGGAGATGGGTGTTGTCACCCTGGAAATGACCTGCGCTGATGAGGAGCAGATCACTGATTTTTTTCTGCTCCGTCCCCGTTACCTGCATATTGATCGGGAAGCGAACAGGCTGCTCATCACCGGCAGTATCCGCAGCTTTCGGGAGCTGCTTCTCTTTCATCCGGAGAACGCTGTTGTCCGAGCTAGCTGCGCCCTGATTAATGAACGTCACCCCTATTTTTTTAAGGGTGTCTTGCCGCAAGGAGGCTTGAGTTCGGATCCATCCATCTCTATCCGTAAAGTGGAGTTGGACGAGGTGGATCAGCTGCCACCTCAAAGCCTGTTGAAGCATCGCTATATCGCAGTCAAGTTCATCGTTAATCGGGCGGTCACTCATGAGATCGTCCGTCATCGTCCCTGCTCTTTTCTTCAGGAGAGTCAACGTTACTGCCGCTACAGCGAAGATAAATTCGGCAGCGAGGTCAGCTTTATCAAACCCATGTTCTTTGCCGAAGACAGCTCGGAATACGCGCTTTGGGAAAAGGCTATGATCGAGACAGAGCAGCTCTATCTCAAGCTGTTGGAGACTTCCACTCCTCAGGCGGCTCGGACTGTTCTGCCCAATTCCTGTAAAACCGAAC
>MTKS01000437.1 GCA_004028495.1 Candidatus Electrothrix marina | reverse complement strand
GAAAAGCTGAACTTCTTTTTTGAACTGGATAAGGAAGAGCAGGAAGATTTGACTGGAGACCGGATTCCGGCAGCAGAGGACGATGATGTGGTTACCGCAGGAGCTTTGGCCGAATCAGACGCACATGATGAAGAGCAGGGCGAGGCAAGCTCGGAATTCTTAGAGCTTGATGAAGAACTGGATGAAGACAGCTCTGAATTGTCGTTTGATGATGAAGAAGATTTCGAGGGAGATATTGCCGGATTTTCTGATATGGACGATACAGAAGCTGTCAGCGTGACTGCTGATCAAGGCGATAAGTCAGTTTCGGATTCAGAAGAAGAAATTGAGGGACTGGATGCTATCTTCGATTTGGACGATGACGCGGAAGGCACTCCTGAATTTGATACATCAAGTACAGGGGGACCGGAAGAGATTCCTGCTTTAGAAGACGAATTTGTTGTCTCGCTTGATGAGGAAGACAGCACGGATGAACTCTTTGATTTTTCCTCTGACAGCGGGGAAGAAAAAAGCGATGTCTCCCCGGATTTAGCCGAGGATGCCGAATCCAAGGAGAGTCTCTTTGGCTTGGAAGAAGATTCTGATAAGGAGGTTGCGGCGGCAGAGGCTGAACTTGGAGACGAATTCGCGTTATCGTTTGGAGATGAAGAAACGAGTGATGACGATTTTTCTTTCGACAGTGAGGATGACGTAAGCGATACCTCCTCGGAAGCGGTTGAGGAATCTGAAGTTTTAGACAGCTTTTTCGAGTTGGAAGAAGAAAGCGGCGGGGAGTCAGCGTCGGCAACAGCAGTTTCGCACGATGAAGTTGAAGAAGAGGCTGATCTTGAAGATGAGTTCACGTTATCCCTTGACGACGAAGAATCGAGTGATGACGAATTTTCCTTACTGTTTGATAATGACGAATCCGGTGAAGAGGCTGTGCCGTCGGAACTGAGCACCTCTGAAGAAGCGGGAAAAGCTGAAGAAGTGGAAGAGGTGGTCGATCTTGATGACGAATTTACCTTCTTTCTTGACGATGAAGAATCCGACGAGGATGCAGAGGGATTTGACAGTTTCTTAGACTTGGAGGAGGAACTTGGAGAGTCTTTTGAGGCGGAAAAAACCAAAGACGTATCCTCTATCGAAGAACCGGTGGAAGAGATTAAGCTTGATGACGATGAATTGTCTGAGTTTTCCTTTGGCGGCGATGAAGACGAAGTTGAAGGCGATACAGGTGCTGTCGTCTCCGAGTCCGTTTCAGAGCCGGAAT
>MTKS01000436.1 GCA_004028495.1 Candidatus Electrothrix marina | reverse complement strand
CTCCTTCTGGCCGATCACCCAGAAGGAGCCCTTGACCAGACAGGTCACCAGAATGATGGCGATACCGTAGTTGCCCACAACAGAATAAAAAAAGTTCAACAGGTACAGCATGGGTTTGGCCAGGATATCGAACCAGCCGAAGTTGATCGCCTCGGCAAGATCATAGCCGGTTTCCTTTAAATAGGCCAATTTTTTGGGCCCGAAAAAACCCTCATAGCGAAACTCCTCGGTTTCACCCGGAGCCATCTTCAGGATACCGCCGGTCAAGACCGTACGAACCTTGTTGTCCCCGACCGCACTGAAGGTACCGGTGTTTCCTTTACCGGGAATCAGGGCGCACATAAAATAATTATCCACATGGGCGGCCCACCGGACTGCACCTTGCAGCATAAAAGGACCGTCCGCCAGCTTTTTCACTTTGATTTCTTCCAGCTTGCCGTTCACGTACGCGGCAGGTCCGCTGAACATCCCGGCAGCCCCGCCTGACAGATAGCCTCCGCCGGCAGCCCCGGAGGTAAAAGGGCCGTTGGTCATCACCAGAGCCGGGCTTATCTGTAAAGGGACAGTACCGATATTGCTCACCACATACCTGCTGTCTATAAGATAGGTATCCGAGGTGAAGGTGAGATAGCGTTCAATCCGTACCCCCTCCTCCGCCTGCACTGCGGTCATCTTTAACTCGGCCTTGCCTCCTTCCTCGACACGAACTGAAGTCGCCTCCGCCTGAAAAAACGGCAGGTCCGTTCCGGCCCCGTTATCAAGAGAAAAAAGCATGGGAAACTCTGCCGGATTCGTGGCGGTGATCATCTCCATAGCCGGGGCATCTTTTTCTTTTGCCGTCCGATATTTTTTCAAGACAAAGCTTTTCAGACCACCGCCCTGTTCAGACAAAATCGCCGTATAGAGAGGGGTGTCAACAGTAATCTTCCGGGCATTCGAATCCTCCTTGGCAATAGGCTGCATTACCGCAGGTTGTCCGACCTGCCCTGCCCGGACGGATGTCTGCGGTAGGGCCTGCTGTGCTGCCATGTCCCCGTTTTGTTGTACTGATTGCACTGATTGTCCTGAAGTACCGGTTGTTGCGCCCCCCTGCTGCTCAACCTGTCCCGGAGCCACCGGGAGAACAGGGGGTACAAAATATTTTTGATACCCTATGAGGATGACAAATGAAATCATTATAGCCAGAAAGGCCCGTTGCATGTCCATGAAAATCTTTTCCTTGAATTGGTGGGGTCTCCGGGAGAGGAAACTTTTGAGAACGGTGCGTA
>MTKS01000435.1 GCA_004028495.1 Candidatus Electrothrix marina | reverse complement strand
CTCTTCCTCTTTGCCGGTCTGGCCATGCTTGGGGCCACCCTGACTCTGCCCGGTATTGCCGGTATCATTCTCTCTATCGGCATGGCGGTGGATGCCAATGTGCTGATTTTTGAACGGATGCGGGAAGAGTTCGCCCTGGGCAAATCAGCCCGATCCGGGGTGGATACCGGTTTTGGCAAGGCCTTCTCGTCCATTGTCGACTCCCAGGTTACGACCCTGATTACGGCTTTGGCTCTGTTTCTCTTTGGTACCGGCCCGATCAAGGGTTTTGCTATCACACTGTCTCTGGGTATCATTTTCAACCTTTTTGCCGTCCTGTTCTGCACCCGTCTGGCCTACGAATGGATGTTCAGCGGTCGGAGAAAAATACATGAGCTCAAATTTCTCCAATTTGTTAAAAAACCCAATTTTAATTTCATGGGGATGCGAAAAATCGCCTTTATCCTGTCAGCACTGATGGTGATTTTCGGAACCGTGGCCTTTGTAGAGATCCTGCTTGGCAAGGCCAATCTCGGGGTAGATTTCTCCGGTGGGTCGCTGTTGCAGTACAAGGCAGAGCAACCCTTTCAGCTGGATCCCATTCGGGCTGCGCTAAACAAGGGTGATTTCGGTTCCGTGGATCTCCAGCAGGTGACCGGTGAAAATCGCCTGATCGTGAAGGTGAAAAAGACAGAAGACACGGTCGGTCATCTGGGTGAAGAAATTACAACGGTGTTGGCCGAGCAGCAAGGCAATAGTTTTGTGCTGGAGAGCCAGTCGGAAATCGGTTCCTCGGTGTCTAATGTCCTGCGGAATAAGGCCATTGAGGCCATTGTCATTTCTCTGATCGGCGTGCTGCTCTATCTGGCTATCCGCTTTGACTTCAGCTTCGGCTTAGCAGCTGCGGCAGCCACCTTCCACGATGTGCTGGTGGTGCTGGGGATCTGTTGGATAATTGATGTGGAGGTGAACCTACTTCTGGTCACAGCTCTGCTCACCTTGGCAGGCTATTCCCTGAATGACTCGGTGGTTGTCTTTGACAGGATCCGGGAAAATATGGGACGCTTTCATGAGAAAGACTTTAATGAGATCATCAACATCAGTATCAACGATGTGTTGGGACGTTCCGTGGTCACCTCGCTGACCACCTCGCTGGTCCTGGCTGCCCTGTTCTTCTTCGGCGGTTCAGCAATCCATGATTTCTCTTTTGCCCTGTTGGCCGGTGTGATTGTGGGTACCTATTCTTCGGTATTTATTGCCAGCCCGCTGCTTTCGCTGAAAAAGCGGTAAGGA
>MTKS01000434.1 GCA_004028495.1 Candidatus Electrothrix marina | reverse complement strand
GGCCTCCAATGTGCTGGTCTTTATGGCGATCCTTCTCAGTGCCATTACTTTGCTCGGTATTTTTTTGGCTGAGCCTGTTGTCAATCTGCTGGCCCCGGATTTTGGTGCTGTTGCCGGGAAGACCGAACTGACAGCTCTGCTGACCAGGATCATGTTTCCCTTTCTCCTCTTTGTGGCCTTGGCAGCTGTGGTTATGGGGATGCTGAACACCAAGGGAAAATTCTTTGTCCCGGCCATATCCTCATCCTTTTTCAATATGGGGTCTATTGTCGGCGGGACTTCGTTGGCCCTGCTCCTGCCGAAATTCGGCATACCGGCTATTGTCGGCATGGCCTGGGGCACCCTAGTCGGCGGGTTGCTTCAGCTCATGATCCAGCTGCCTACCCTTCGTAAAATAGGCTTTCGCTTTAAACCCCGTCTTGATCTGGCCGATCCCGGCCTGCGACGGATCCTCTGGCTTATGCTGCCCGCAACCATCGGGTTGTCCGCCACCCAGATCAATATCTTTGTGAACACCAATTTTGCGGCAAGCTGCGCCGAAGGCTCGGTTTCCTGGCTTAACTACGCCTTCCGGATGGTTCAATTGCCCATCGGTGTGTTCGGGGTGGCCTTTTCTATTGCTGCCATGCCGGTGCTGGCCCGTCATGCCGCTGAAAAGGATCTGGAAGGTCTGCGTAATACCTTTGCCTCTTCTCTGGTCATGGTTTTCAGCCTGACTATTCCGGCCACAGTTGGTCTGATTCTCCTGTCCCAACCTATCATCCGCCTTATTTTTGAACACGGTGCCTTTACCGCCGCTGACACCCTGCAAACGGCCCAGGCCCTCACCTGTTATGCCTACGGCCTGTTCGCCTATTCAGCAGTTAAGATCATGGTCCCGGTCTTTTATGCGCTCAAGGATACTAAGTATCCCGTTATCGCCTCATTTCTTGCTGTGACCGCCAATATCATCTTTATCAGCTTGACCATCGACATCCTCACCTTTCGCTCCATTGCCCTATCCACTTCCTGTTCAATGGGCCTGAACTTTCTCTTTTTGGGTACAGTTCTCTATCGTAAACTGACCGGTTTTTCTCTGGGTTACCTGGGGCAGGGTGTGCTGAAAATTTTACTGGCAAGCATGGCTATGGGGCTGGGCGTTATCGGCCTGAAGCAGGTGCTTCATCCTTTATTCTCCGGGGGGATTCCGTTGCAACTGGTGGGCGTTTTTGCGGTGATCGGCTGTGCGGCCCTGCTCTACGGCGTTGTGCTGCATCTGCTCAAGCTGCCTGAGTTTGACGAGGTTACTGGTA
>MTKS01000433.1 GCA_004028495.1 Candidatus Electrothrix marina | reverse complement strand
AAAGATTTCCCGCCACAGCATCATTCTCTCTTTTTCTCCTCATACCTCTCCTTCAGGGCCGCCTTCAAGGTGCAGCACATATATTCACGGCATTCACGGCAGTTGCTTCTTTCTGATATTTCCGACTGCCATTAAGGCGTATTTTTTTTGGGGGGGGAACTTAGAGGCACTTAACGGTCCAAGCAGTACGTCTCTCAGGTGCGGATATAACTCTCCTCAAGCAGTTCCCACGGGCGGACAAGGTGGCCCGTTCACGAATATATCCAAATGTATTGCCGTTTTTTTTATCATCGTGTAATGAGTATAACGAAGTTTAATGCATAATATATTATTCTACACCTCGAAAACCGAAAAGCAAAGAAAGCGACACACATTTTCGCTGCCGACAACACGACCTTACAGCTGTTCGACAAACAAAAAGACACAGGCAGGAGTTCACAATGAATATTAAAAAAATCATTCCTTTTATCCTCATTTTCGCCCTGACCGCATGTTCCGACACGCCGAAAAAAAATGTCCCGAAAAAGGATGGGGTGCGGCAGGAAACAACGTTGGACGAGAACGACATGATCGGCGCGTCAAAGACTGAACCGTCGGCAAACCATCCTCCTGTTGAAGCAGAACAAGTGAGGGAGAAAAAAGAAAAGTTTGCAGGCATGGCGGACACGGCAGAGAGCCTGGCTATGATAGCTGAAGCTCCTGTCAGGTCTATGTCAATTGCGAACACGGCAGCCCCTCAGCCGCAGCCCGAGTGGAACACGGAATCCTATAATGCCCTGCAGGAAAACGGCTTCATAAGCACGGCCAACGATCCCCTGTCCACCTTTTCCATTGACGTGGACACAGCCTCCTACAGCAATGTGCGCCGCTTTATTAATGAGGGAAAACTCCCGCCCAAGGGAGCTGTGCGTATTGAGGAGATGATCAATTATTTTTCCTATGACTATCCGCAGCCGGACAAAGAGCACCCCTTTTCCGTGACAACCGAAGTTGGCCCCTGCCCTTGGAATGACAGCCGCAAGATGGTTCGAATCGGCCTGAAGGCAAAAGATATTGACAAAAAAGATCTCCCGCCGTCGAACCTGGTCTTTCTGATCGATGTTTCAGGTTCCATGTCCGAGCAGAACAAACTCCCCCTCCTGCAAAAATCCATGAAGATGCTGGCCAAGCAACTGGGCGGGAACGATCGGATTTCCATAGTGGTCTATGCCGGACATGATCATGTGATGCTGCCTCCGACCTCCGGTTCTGAACAACAGAAAATCATCACGGCCATTGAGGAGCTGGGTGCCGGAGGC
>MTKS01000432.1 GCA_004028495.1 Candidatus Electrothrix marina | reverse complement strand
GAGCTGCTCAAACACCTGTTCCCGCAGCATGTCTGGTATTCGTTCCAGCCGATTCAGGTTCCTGATAACGTACAGCCATTTATCAAACCGGGTCTTCAGCTCATCCAGTTTTTTGCTGAATTTGGGCATCTCAAGGTAGATAAAGGTCAGTTTATCATAAAACACCCGGTTGGTTTCAATATCAGACAGCTTAACATCATAGCGGTACTTTTCCGGTTGGTTCTTATCCTCGTCAAAGACAAAGTCCAGGATAGCCACCGTATACACGGCCTTAAGTTTAAAATTCCAGTCCCCTCGTTCCGCCTGTTCGCGGACGGGAAAGGTGGAGTAGTAGAGTGCTCGATCCTTGAAAAAATTCTGTTTGCTCTTCTGGAGTTCGACAATGAATTTCTCACCCCGTTCATTCTCGCAGTAGAGATCGAAGATCGCCTTGCGGTCGATATCGGTGTCGCCGAGCTGTTCGGTCTTCAAGTAGGTCAAATCTCGGATCTCCCCCTGTTCCTCTTTCAGCAGCTCGTTGAGAAAATCCAGGAGCAGATTTTTATTGGGTTCTTCGCCGAAGATCTTCTTAAATCCGTAATCAGTAAACAGGTTGATGTAGCGTTCTTTACTGGCCATTATTTCTATTTTTACAGGTTGCCGGGTATTCTAGTGCCGTTGAGCACAACGCACTCTTTCTTCATGATCAATGTCAGCAGTATATTCCTATTTTCCCGGAAGTACAACTGTTGTGATGGTACAGGGATGCGGGGGGGGGAAATAGTTGGAATTAAATTGGGCTCTGACCCCAATTTTTTCCTGGCCCTGTTCGGCATTGCCACCGATGACGGGGTACTTATGGCCACCTTACCTGGATGAATCCAAGGCCCGCCTCAAGGATAAGGAGGAGAGAACCCGACAGGACATCCGGGATATGGTCCTGCACGGGGCCCAACGCCGCATCCGCCCGGCCCTGATGACCTCGGCCACCACTATCCTGGCCTTGATTCCGATCCTGACTTCTACCGGTCGGGGCTCGGATATTATGGTGCCTATGGCTATTCCTTCTTTTGGCGGGATGCTTATTGCTATGCTGACTGTGTTTGTGGTGCCTGTGTTGTATTGTTGGGTGGAGGAGGGGCGAGTGAAAGGCAGTAAAAAGTACTGATCATTCTGCCTGAAAAAACTTCATTGACAGTCATTCTTAATGTGTATAAACTAGAAAATAATACACACAATATTAAAGGAGGCCGTGATGAGAACAAATGTTGTTGTTGATGACAACCTGATGGCGGAAGCAATGCGGTTGAGCTGTATCAAG
>MTKS01000431.1 GCA_004028495.1 Candidatus Electrothrix marina | reverse complement strand
ACATCCGCCGCATCCTCAAACTGGTTCCGCGTCAAAGGCAGAGCATGGTTTTTTCAGCAACCATGCCGACAGAAATCCGTCGCTTTGTTGAAGAGATTCTCACCGATCCGGTCACAATTCGGGTCAATCATGAGAAACCGACAGCAACCATCAAGCACGCGCTTTTCCAGGTAGCACAGGGGCAGAAAACAGCCTTGTTGAAACATATTCTGCAGAATGAAAAGATGACCACCACCCTCGTCTTTACCCGGACCAAGCATAAGGCGAAAAATCTGGCCAGACAACTGCAACAATTCGGGTTCAGGGCAACGTCGCTTCAGGGTAACCTGTCTCAGAACCAGCGAAAAAAGGCGATGGACGGCTTCAGAACCGGTGCGTTCAACATCATGGTGGCTACGGATATCGCTGCACGGGGCATAGATGTATCAGGCATTTCTCATGTTGTTAATTACGATGTGCCGGATACCGTCGAGACATACACGCATAGAGTCGGACGAACCGGCAGAGCGGAGCAGACCGGTGATGCATACACCTTTGCAACACATGAAGACGCAAAGATGATCCTGTCGGTTGAACGCCGACTGGGGAAAAACATCCCCCGCAAAACAGTCGAGGCCCTCAATAATAAGGCCCGTAACGTCACGGCAGCTGCACCCACGGTCAGCACCGATGAGAAAACGAGAAGCACAACATCCGCTCCTCGACGAAAAACACAGGGTAAGCCGAGAAAGCAGCGTTCAAGCTCGTTTGATTTCGGTTTTTCCGCAAGCTAGACAAAAGAATCCGCAGTCCGCATAATACGCAGCCTGCACAATGGATCGCAACTATTGCAATCCGTATTAACATAAAGATTTCACAAAGAAATCAGCTTTAAGGAGCATGAAAATGGTAGAAGGTACAGTAAAATGGTTTAACGATTCCAAGGGGTTCGGTTTTATAGAGCAGGACGGCGGCAAAGATGTTTTTGTCCACCATTCAGCTATTCAGGCCCAGGGTTTCAAAAGTCTGGCTGAAGGACAACGAGTAAGCTTTGACGTCGTTGACGGCCCCAAGGGACCGGCGGCGGAGAATGTCCAGGGCCAGTAATTCCTCACCCGGGATTGCCGTAACACGCACAAGTCTAGAAGTCCAACCCTTGAACGAAACATTTTTTTCGTCCTTGGGGGCCTAGACTTCTACGGGAGATATCACTTGTTTTCGTGAATGAAGCTGCGATGCTCGTCACAAAACAAGTGGTTATCTCATATTTAATCTGATCGAAAGATCAAAATAACGAAATAATGAAGAGACAGGGCGACAAA
>MTKS01000430.1 GCA_004028495.1 Candidatus Electrothrix marina | reverse complement strand
TTGTCGAGACAGGCGGGGCTTATTGGCCAAGCTGTGCGGAGTACTGGCCCTGCATAATCTTTCGGTGCTGGCCGCCCGGATTTTTACTTGGCCCGACGGAACAGTGGTGGATATGCTGGATCTGGCCCCTGAGGCGGTAATTGCATTTGATGAGCAGGATTGGAACGGCTTGGAGCAGGATATGAATCAGGCAGTCAATTATCGTCTGGATGTCGGGCGAAAACTGTATAACAAGCTGGAATCCTCGATCCACGGGCGGCGGCGTCAGGTGCAGCAGCTGGCCAACAAGGTGATTATTGATAATGACGCCTCGACTCGCCATACTGTTATGGAGGTCTATGGTGATGATCAGCCCGGAACCCTTTATCAGCTGACGCAGACCCTGTCTGACTTCCATCTGGATATTCATCGGGCCAGAATCGCGACTGAAGTGGAACAACTCATAGATGTTTTTTATGTGACCACAGAGGATCAAAAGAAAATAAGCAATAAAGAGCTGCTTAATAGAGTTAAAGATGCCCTGTTCCATATCATCTGTGATGAGAAAGAGGGGCTGTAAAACTTTTAATTATCCGGTCTTCCGGAGTATTTTAATAACACCTCAATACCTAAATGTAATAAGGAGATCAAAATGGGCTGCAACTGCAATAACATAACTCGTGAAGAGATCATGAAAATTATCGAGGAGCAGAATGTGCATTTCTTCCGACTCCAGTTTGTTGATATTCTGGGTAATATGAAGAATATCGCCATTCCGCTGAGCCAGATCGAGAAAGCCCTGGACGGTATGATGATGTTTGACGGCTCCTCAATCGACGGTTTTGTCCGTATTGAAGAATCAGATATGTACCTGAAGCCGGATTATGACACCTTCACCGTCCTGCCCTGGAGAAACCAGAGCGGCACCAATGCAGCTCGGATCATCTGTGATGTGGCCAAGGCTGACGGTACTCCCTTTGATGGCTGCCCGCGTAACAACCTAAAGCGTGTTCTTGCTGAGGCCAAAGACATGGGCTACACCATGAACGTGGGAACTGAAGCAGAGTTCTTTCTGTTTGAGCAGAACGAAGACGGCAGCGGCAGCACGGTGACACACGATGTAGCAGGGTACTTTGACGTTGATCCCGGCGATAAGGGTATCAATTGCCGCCGCGATATCATCGAGACCCTGGAGGCTATGGGTTTCGAGATCGAGGCATCTCATCACGAGGTTGCTGAAGGACAGCATGAGGTTAACTTTAAATATGCTGATGCCCTGACAGCCGCAGACAACACGGTGACCTTCAAGTGGGTTGTTCGTTCTATCGC
>MTKS01000429.1 GCA_004028495.1 Candidatus Electrothrix marina | reverse complement strand
CCCGGCTCCGCCGCCGATGGTTTCGTAATAGCCGAAATTCTCGTTGCCAAAGGTGAGGTTATTCATGCAACCCTGGGAGGCCGCCGCCACCCCGAAGGCCCTGAGTACCACATCCACCACCCGCTGGGAGGTAAGCACATTGCCGCCAACCACTCCTGCTTCGGGCGATGGGTCGAGCAAGGAACCGGGCGGGATGATCAGGCGAACCGGGATCAGGCAGCCGTGATTGAGCGGAATATCCTTTTCCACCAGACAGCGCAGGCTGTAGAGCAGGGCGGATCGAGTCACCGCCTTGGGTGCATTCAGGTTCCCCCAAAGCTCCGGCCCGGTGCCGCTGAAGTCAAAAATGGCAGAACCGTCCCGCCGGTCAATGCTCAGGCGCAAGCGGATCGGGCTACCGTCGTCCAGATAATCCACAGCCTCAACCACTTTTTGCTCAGTGTTCAGCTCAGCCCCTTGCTCTGCCATACCCCGATTCAGAGAAAGCTCGCTCAAGGCTTTCCGCACCGCTGTTTCGGCAGCATCCTGGACATGGCCCATATAGGCTTGGACCGCCTCTAACCCGTAATCCTCAACCATGCCGAGGATCAGGTCGATGCCCTTCTGGTTTGCCGCTACCTGAGCCCGGAGGTCGGAGATGTTATCAGCCAGCCTGCGGGTGCCGCAGCTCCCCGGCCCTTCGCTCTTGAGGAGCAGCGCAGAGATCCCTTCTTCCTGAAACACGCCGCCCCGCACCAGGCGGAAGGACTCGATGGCCGCCCCTTCTTCGCTCAGGAGGCGGGAGTGAGGCGGCATGGAACCGGGCGAGATGCCCCCGATATCTGCATGATGGCCTCGGCTCGCCGCCCAGAAAATAATTTTCTTATTGTTTGATTCGGCCTCCTGCCGAAAGACCGGGGTGATCACGGTTATGTCCGGCAGGTGACTGCCCCCGGCTGCCGGATGATTGCTCACCAGCACGTCACCGGGTTCCAGGTCCGGGCAACGGCGGGTCTGCTCCTGCACAGCCTCGCTCATGGCCCCTAGGTGAACCGGGACATGGGGAGCATTGGCGACCAGCTGTCCTGCGGTATCGAAGAGGGCACAGGAGAAGTCCAGCCGCTCCCGGATATTGGTGGATACGGCTGTCTTTTGCAGCATCCGCCCCATCTGCTCGGCAATGGACATGAACAGGTTGGCAAAGACCGAGAGCCGCACCGGATCAACCGCAGTGCTGATGGCCTCCTGCTGTTTGCGACTAACCTGGATTTCTACGTCTTCGTAGGTGCTGATGCGGGCAATGCAATCCGGCTCCACCACGATGGTGGCTGTGTCC
>MTKS01000428.1 GCA_004028495.1 Candidatus Electrothrix marina | reverse complement strand
TTTCCCGGTCCGATAAAAATACAAACGGTTTTTCTCTGAACAGTGCCGTACTCCTGCTCCATCGCGTCCACAGTTCCCCTGCCGGCATTTTCCATGAGGACAATACCGGGGATACCAATCTCTTCAATGGAGGTTCTGTCCAGGGCCTGCATCTGGCCCGAGGTTGCTATTCTCATAATAAAGGCGTGCTGTTAACAATATTACCGCCCCGTCTCTCTGTAAAATTCCATAAAAGAAGGAGCAAGCGTTTTTCCGTCTGATCAGCAGGTCAAATCATTTTGACGCAGGCGTGGGTACCGGATACTATAGTGCATACTATAAACCTTTTTCCCGTGAACAGCAAAGCAAAGAACAGGCAGCCTCAGTGAAACATCCAGGTTCAGCATAAAAAAGCGGGGAATGTGCAAAAAAGACAAGAGAGCTGCAGTCAGCTGGAAAATACCGTCTTTTCTTGAAAGAAAGAATCATTCATCGAATGAAGGCATCAGGATCAACCGGGATCTCAGGAGAGAGAAACAAAAGGAAAAAAGAAGAGATAATACGTTGCGTTGCCTTAATCAGGTCGCCTTAATCAACAGGGTGGCCGTCTTTCCACTCACTTTCTATCACGGTACCGTCAGGGAAGGAGATTGCCCCTTTTCCGTCGAATTTTCCGCCTTTGAATTCACCGGTGTACTTACTGCCGTCTGCATAGGTCATGACCCCGTATTCCGTGATATCTGCTTTTTTTGAATCCGCCGGAATAGCGGTCTCCATTGGGCAGAGTGACTGTCGCCTCGCCGCAGAATGTTCCGTCTTCCCAGATTCCGGTAAATACATCGCCGTTGGCAAAACGTGCTGAAATTTGTTCGCCGTTATCCCATCGGCTTTCTATCAGTCGACCATCGGGGAGCGTGATAATCCCTTTCCCGTGCAGTTCGTCATCGGCGAAATCCCCCTCGTATTTCCTCCCGTCAGCGTAATGAAGGGTTCCCTTGCCGTGCCGCTTACCGTCTTTCCATTCCCCGCTGTAGGTGCTTCCGTCCGGGTACACCATTACACCTTTTTCGTTAATACATTCAGTTACACACTTCCCTTCCTCTGCAAGCAATAAGCCGCCTGATGCAAACTGCAGGCAGAGTCCGCAGAGAATCAACAGCGCGGTCTTTAAAAAAAGTGTATTTAGGCATAACGAATAACATGTTGTAAAAAAAATATACAGGCAAGCATCCCGGAAGACGAAAGGCGTAGAATTGCCCTTTTATATATTTCTTATATATCACGACATAAAAAAGAGGTACAATCTTTTTTTATGATTCCGTACTATTTTTTAAACTTTTCTC
>MTKS01000427.1 GCA_004028495.1 Candidatus Electrothrix marina | reverse complement strand
TGCTCGCCCGCAGTGAAACGGAAGGCTGTGACCAGCTCCGCATCCTTATTGAGCAGCTCCAGCCGACTCGCCACGAGTGACGGGCAGGGCAAGGGGGGCTGGGCCGGTCTTCTGCCAGCTCAACTGATCCCGTCCTTCTTCATGATCGCGTACGATCCGCTCATAGCCCCACTCACCGTCCTTTTGGAACCACTGGTAATCAATCTCCTCCCGGATAAGCCGGTAACCGAGCTTTCCTTGTTTTTGTGGCAGGCCCTTGCTGTCTAGGGCGATGACTGTAAATTTTGCCGTAGTGTCGGCCTGGACATGCTCATCCTTGAAGCCCGGTTGTACGCCTAGGTATTCAGGCAAATGCCGCACCGGAACCCCGGTGCTCGCAGCAACGCTTCTGCCGTCAATATCCATGACCTCGGCATGAACCACAGCCTTGAGCGGCTGACGGGTTGTCTCCTGCTGACCGTTCAGCTGAAGAACCAGGGTACCGCGTCCTTGGGCATCTGTCCTGATGTCCGAAAGCTCAATATCACCGATACCCGGTTCCTCGCCAGCCCTGCCAAAGAAGAAATTGGCAAAGTCGGCAAAGGGGTGGGGATCATACTGAAGGCTCATTCGGGCCTGGACCCGCAGATCCGAGCCCGGTGAACCGTAGAGATAATCTGCCTGTACTATAGCTTTGGCTCCATCCTTGGCTCCGCCCTTTGGCGTAAGGACACCTACAGGTTCCAGCCGGGCCTCCAGGCGGGGCGGTTTAAAGGACTTGACCAGAAAGCCGACCTGCCCCACGGGTTTTTCTTCCACATCCACATAGAGGGCTGCTGTCCAGGAACCGGAACGGGCCGAGTTTGGCAGGTTGATAGTTTCGCTATAGCCTCCAGCAGCATCGGGGGTGAGGATTCGTTCCAGCTTGACCTTGGCATTGGGACCTTTGAGACGCAGGGTCAGGGGCGGGGCATCAATGGCCCGGCCTAACTGATCCCGGACCAGGGCCACCATATTGACGGTTTCACCGGGACGATAGATTCCCCGTTCAGTATAGACAAAGGCATCCACCGGGCCGGGAGCAGCGCGTCCGCCCACGCCTCGATCACTAAAGTCAAAGGGGGCCTGTTGGAGCTGGAGAAAGGTGAAACCGGATTGCCTGTCTGTGGAAACCAACTGGACAGGGGCCTGACCGCCCTTGCCGCGCAGAAGGCCGGGAGCAAAATGGACCTGACCGTTTTCGTCCGTGGTCAGCGTCGACAGCGGGGTATTATTACGAGCAGCGAGTACCACCTCGACCCCGGCAAGGGGCAGAGCGGTTGCCAGACTGCGAGCCATCACCGTGAGACCG
>MTKS01000426.1 GCA_004028495.1 Candidatus Electrothrix marina | reverse complement strand
GGTGTATATTCATAAAGATGCGCTGCCGGAACCGGATCCTGATGAATTTTACCTGATGGATCTGGAAGGAAAACCCTTAAAGACCACGGAAGGTCGAGCTGTCGGACGTATCACCGGCTTTCTTGCCAACAGCTCTCAGGATGTTCTCTGCGTAAAGGGCGGCGGAGAGGAGTACCTGATACCGCTGATACCGGAATTTCTTCATACTGTTGATGAAGATGAGGTGACAGTCTCCTTGCCTCCGGGTCTGCTTGAGATCAACAGCTGATGGCTTGATGCGCTTTGAGATCCTGACAATTTTTCCGGATCTGTTTACTACTCCCTTACAGGAAGGCATTCTGAAAAGAGCCATACAGGCTGATCAAATCAGGGTGAACCTCCATAATATACGGGATTGGGCAACAGATAAACATGCCATGACCGATGATCGTCCCTTTGGCGGCGGTGAAGGCATGGTGATGAAACCGGAACCGCTGGCTGCCTGCCTGCAGGATGTTCAGGCGGACGGTCAGGGGACAGTGGTGCTTCTTTCCCCGCGCGGTTCCGTGTATAATCAGGAGACTGCCGAGCGTCTGGCCGGCCTTGAAAAACTCATTCTGGTCTGCGGACGTTATGAAGGAGTGGATGAACGCTTTCGCCGTCTCTACGTTGACGAAGAATTATCCATCGGGGATTATATCCTCACCGGCGGGGAATTGGCCGCTATGGTGGTGATTGACTCTGTGACTCGGGTACTTCCGGGAGTCTTGGGCTGTGCAGATTCCGCTGCGCGAGACACCTTCAGTTGCGGCCTGCTGAAACATGGGCAGTACACACGGCCTCGTGAGTTTTCAGGACTGACTGTACCGGATGTGCTGCTGAGCGGTGATCATGCCCGAATTGAAGAATATCGTTTTCTCGATTCAGTGCGTGAGACCCTCAACAAACGTCCTGAGCTGTTACGTAAGGTTGAATTCACAAAGTCGGAAAGAAAACAGCTGCGTCAAGCCGGGCTTTTCAGTCAGGTGCAGCAGGCAGCAGCGGCAGGACCGCCGCAGGATGACTGAAATATTGGACACCGTGGACACAGCTTTTCGACTTGATATCGCTTTGATCCATTATCCGGTTATCAATAAGAAACAGGAGTTGATTGGCTCTGCAGTCACCAACTTGGACTTACATGATATCGCCCGGGCAGGAAAAACCTTCGGGGTAGGAACATATTGGGTAGTGACCCCGTATGAACAGCAGCAGGAGCTGGCTGCGGATATTGCAGGTCATTGGACCGACGGATACGGCGGTACGGTCAATCCTGATCGGGCAGAAGCCTTGTCCATCATCCGAATCCGAGCAAATCTGGACCAGGTTATTGCTGAAATAAGTAAACAGG
>MTKS01000425.1 GCA_004028495.1 Candidatus Electrothrix marina | reverse complement strand
TAGACATTCTGATCCGAACCAGTGACCCGGTAACCGCTCTCCTTCAGCATCCCGGCTATGGCCGCCATACCGGTTCCGCAGATCCCCATGATATGGATATGGCGAATATCATCTGGGGCAACATTGAGCTGCGGATCAAGTCGGGCTGTCACGACAGCTCCTTTGCCGATTTCCTGACCGCGTTGAAGACCCGCTCATAATGTTCCTCAAAATTTCCGGGTGTCACTCGACCGATCTCAATAAACTTGACCACGATCTCCTTGGTCACCTTTAAAATGGCCTCATCCGTGATAGGCCGATTATAGGGCTGTCTTGTCTGCTGTTCGCTCATTGTCAGTATAAAAGGAAGCTGTTCTCGTTCAGATAATCCGTAAAATTCACAACAGGATAAAAAAAAGCCCCTGTCACCCTAAGAAGAAGGCCAATTCCAGTCAGGGTAACAGGGGACTTGCCTCACACAGGAAAAACCCTTTAGGCACTCCCCGGGAGGACGTTGTTTTTCTCAGCCTAAAAAATATGCTTAATTCTTGGCCAAGGCATCAAAATCAACGGACTCGGCAAATTGAAGCAGCGTTTTCCGGTCAACTCCACGCCCTTTGACAGTGACCATAAAGCGGCTGGCAACCACGATATCAATCTCACCCTTACGATCCTTCTCATCGTATTTGATCATAGCACGTTGCCGTTTAATGGTCTTGATGATACCGCCGGCCGCTCCGGCAAACATGGGGTTATTGAGCATGGTCATAATGGATTGGAGGACCGGCGAGTCAGAGACCATCTCAATGGAAAGAGATGCGCCCTTGTCAGTGTAATAATCGCGACTCACTGTTACACCGCCCCCGAAGACTGCTGTGCCCAAGGCCTGGGCAGTGGGGGGCTTGGCCTGCCAGCCACTCAATGGCTCGGGCAGCAAGGCCTTCATACGTTCGCTTCTTTTCTGGCGTATCAACTGGGTGGCATAATCAAGGTTGGAGATCGCGCCGGAAAAATCACCGAGTGTATACTGTTTGACCGCCTCGTTAACAGTTGTCAGCACATCGTCGTTTTTTTCCTGGGCAAAAACAGACTTTGAAAAAAAGCAGGTGAGGAAGACGGATAAAATTATGAAAGAATCAAGACAGATTGTTCGTTTTTTCTTCATTATGTTCTCTGGTTTCTGGGGGCCGGGAGCCGTTCGTTTCCTTATTATGTGATACCAACCCGCAGGGGCCCTGTCAAGCAGGAACAACGGCCTCATCAGTTCTCTGTCACGCTGATCAGGACATATCTTCGTCCTCCTCCTTATGGGAGGTCGGCAAAGATTTGACCGCAAGAACAACCCGATTTCGCCCCTTGTTTTTCGCTTCATACAGGGCACAGTCAGCAGCC
>MTKS01000424.1 GCA_004028495.1 Candidatus Electrothrix marina | reverse complement strand
ACCAAGGCCCGCTCAAGCTTTCTC
Source organism: Candidatus Electrothrix marina (assembly GCA_004028495.1). Classification (GTDB taxonomy): domain Bacteria; phylum Desulfobacterota; class Desulfobulbia; order Desulfobulbales; family Desulfobulbaceae; genus Electrothrix; species Electrothrix marina. The sequence continues at coordinate 1,349 of MTKS01000424.1, read as the reverse complement.
TACCAGGAGCCCATAAGCAGCCTGCTGCTCCAACTCAAATTCAACCACAACCTCACCGGCCTTGCCTCCCTTGCGGCCTTAACAAAGGAAACACCTGCCCTTGTGGATCTCAACAAACCTGACCTCATCCTGCCCATCCCTCTCCATATCCAACGCCTGCGCGAGCGGGGCTTTAACCAGTCTCTGCTCCTGGCCCGTGCCTGCTTTCCAGAATGGCGGAAAAAAATCCGCTTTGATCTGCTCCGACGCAACCGCCACACAGTCCCCCAGACTCGACTCAGCGGTACAGCCCGTCGTAATAATCTGCATCAGGCCTTCAGCCTTGAAAAGCCCGATCATGTGCAAGAGGTGAAAGGGAAAAATATCCTGCTGGTGGATGATGTCTTTACCACCGGCTCCACTCTACACGAATGCGCCAAGGTGTTGTTGGAGGCTGGTGCTGGGGAGATTGAGGCCTTTACTGTAGCGAGAAGTGGGGCTGCTGGCACAGGGGGACGACCGGTATCACATCGATAAAATACAAATAAAGCCGAAATGACGGGATGAGGCGTTCTGAAAGGATGCCGGGGTGCGTAGGGGCGACCGCCGGTCGCCCGGTTTCAGCCAGCAGGCGGAGCGAGAGCAGACATTGACGTTTTACCCTACGGCTGTATTTTTTGCAGAAAGGTTTTTGGAGTATGGACTTCCAGACCTGATCCCAGGAAGTCCTTTTCATTTCTTGTGATAAGAATCGAAATATTCTTTTGCTTGGCGGAATAAGCCTGCACTGCATCTTCAAAATTCGACATATCAGATTGCAGTGCCTGAATAATCACCTCTTTATCCACTGAAGCGACGTCAAAAAAACACAGCAGGTCTCCGATGAACGACAATGCTGTTTCTCTTCCTTTTGCTCTTCCGGTGATATAATACAAATCCGTGATTGTCGTGGCCGTCATAACCAGTCGGATTGAATGCCGTTGTGCTTCTTTAAAAAATTTAACGGCCTGTTCGACAAACGGTTCTCTGTTCAACGCGATATCAAGAATTACATTTGTATCGACCAGGACTTTCATTTGTATTTTTCTGTTAAATATTGAAGCTTCAGATCGTCCGGGACAGCTCCCTCTAAAAAACCTGTCCATTTTTTCAGGAATTGCTCCATGCTTCGCTTTTGTCCGGTTTTCGCTACCTGCTTGATGACAACGAAGACCTCAACCTGCCTGTTCGCATATTGAGAAATTTCAGGGAGTTTAATCACTCCGTTTTTCAATACCGTCGTTTTAAATTTATATGCTTCCATTTTTTCAACCTTTTTTTTCAGGTGAGCAAAAATCTTGATAAACCGGACTGCCGATAAACGTATCAGC
>MTKS01000423.1 GCA_004028495.1 Candidatus Electrothrix marina | reverse complement strand
TGTCCGTACAAAAAAATATGATGAGGCCAAGCATCGTCTGAAATATATTCTCACCATGTATCCTGACGCTTCGATTATTCCAAAGGCAAAAAACCTGCAGGAAAGGCTGGCAGCCGGTGAGCCGCCCAAATGGGGTCTGGACAAGTGGCTCCCGGCACTGACCATGCCGGACTGGAATCTGGCTGATATCGGCATCGGCACTCAGGATGACGACATAGATAATCAGATCGGCCAATAAGGGACGCTCACTTATATTATGGGATTGCTGAACAGCGACAAACTCCTTGATCTGCTTATTTCGCAACGCTTATTGACAGCGAAACAGAAACAGTTTGTGCTCCGTCATAAGGAACGGCAGAGCCAACAGCTCCTCAAGCTTCAGGGCGGGCAGAAGCAGGCGGGACGCGGATATCCTGATATGGTGGATATCCTTGCCTCGCTGAAATTGGAAGTGGCGGCAGATAAGCAGCAGAGGATCCTCACGGAAGAACTGATCATGCGGGCGGTAAGCCGCAAATTAGGCATTCCTTTTAAAAAGCTTGATCCCCTTGAGCTGGATATCGAGATCGTCACCAAAACTATCCCCCGTTCCTTTGCCATTAATCACCTTATTCTCCCCTTTGAGATCCGCAACGGCGTGTTGCAGGTCGTAACCTACGACCCGGATAACAAAACCCCTTTGCAGGATATTGAGCAGGTCAATCAGACAGAACTGAAGCCCTACCTCAGCACCCGCTCCGACATCAGAAAGATCCTCTCTGAATTTTTCGGTTTTCAACGCTCCATTACTGCCGCCGAAAGCCAGTTTTCCTCGACAGGCAGCAGCTCAACAGTGGATATCGGCAATCTGGAGCAGTATGTCAAGCTTTCCAGCGCCCAGGAACTCAGCTCCACGGATCAGCATATCAAAGCGGCGGTCAACCATCTGTTTAACTACGCTCTGGAGCAGCGAGCCAGTGATATTCATGTGGAGCCCAAACGGGACAGCTGTCTGATTCGCTACCGAATCGACGGTATTCTGCACACGATTTATAAGCTTCCCAAGGCAGTGCATTCAGCCATTACTTCCCGCATCAAGGCCTTGGCCCGTTTGGATATCGCAGAAAAACGCAGGCCCCAGGACGGCAGGATCAAGATCGGGCAACGGGACGGCAAGGAAGCGGAACTGCGTGTTTCAACCATTCCGGTGTCCTTCGGAGAAAAAACCGTCATGCGTATCTTGGATACCAATGTTATTTTTCAGGATTTGGATGAGCTGGGTTTTTCCAAGCGGGACAAGGCTGTGTATAATTCCTTTATTACGGCGCCGCACGGGATTGTGCTGGTGACCGGCCCGACCGGAAGCGGTAAATCCACCACCCTCTATTCCACTCTGAAAAAAA
>MTKS01000422.1 GCA_004028495.1 Candidatus Electrothrix marina | reverse complement strand
CGCTTTCCGAAAAACGGCGAAGAACCAGCATCAGCAGGGTACGAACTGCTCAGCGAAATTCGTTCGCGGGTACCCGACCTGCCCCTGCTTATGCTCAGCTCAGAGGCAAACAACAGAGACTTGGCTCACCGAATACCGGCTGTCTTTATAGAAAAAACAAGCCGTTGCATGGCTGAAAAACTGCATGATTTCTTTATCCGCCATCTCGGTTTCGGGGATTTCATCTTTCGCACCCCTGAAGGTACGGAGGTCGGCAGGGCATCCACTCTGTATGAGTTTGAGCAACGGCTGAGGACAGTACCTGATAAATCCCTGCGCTATCACGCCCGGTACAACCATTTCTCCAACTGGGTCATGGCCCGGGCCGAGGTCTCGCTTGCCGCCCGCCTTCACAAAGAACAGGTCGGCGATATAGACGACTGCTCTGCCTTGCGTAAAGATCTTGCGGCAAAGGTCCATGTCCTGCGGGAATCCAGACAGCAGGGGGTAATGACCCGTTTTTCCACCCGTGACTATGATCCCGAGGTCACTGAATTCACCCGTATCGGCCGGGGATCTGTGGGCGGAAAGGCCAGAGGAATCGGCTTTATAGCTTCGGAGTTGCACCAGGCCCGATATCGGCAGCCGCTTTTCAGGGAGAACAGGATCAAAATCCCCCAAACCTGTGTGATTGCTTCCTCGGGATTTAAGGATTTTATCCACCTCAACAGACTCCACCCTGATGAACATCTCCCGGACCATGAGATTGAGCAGCAGTTCCTTGCCGGTGCTCTGCCTGATTGGCTGTTGAACGACCTGAAGGCCTATCTGAAAAATATTCATTACCCCCTTTCCGTCCGTTCCTCCAGTTTGCTTGAGGATGCCCGTTACCGCCCCTATGCCGGAATTTATCACACCTGTATGCTGACAAATCAGGCGTCTGATTTCAAGGAGCGACTGGACCGGCTTGTCCGGGCAGTAAAACGGGTCTACGCCTCCACCTGGTTTGAAGGCCCGAGAACCTATTCCCGTTCCATCGGTCAAACCCGTGCCGATGCTATGGCTGTCATTATTCAGCAGACCGTGGGCAGACAATACGGTAATTTTTTCTATCCGGCCATATCAGGGGTTGCCCAGTCCTATAATTATTATCCTGTTGATCTCATGCAGGCCGAGGACGGGATTGTTCATTTGGCGACAGGCTTCGGCAAAACCGTGGTTGAGGGAGAGCAAAGCCTTCGTTTCTGCCCGGCTTATCCTCGGCATATGCCCCAGTTTTCCACGGTGGAGGATATGCTCAACAATGCCCAGCGTCATTTTTACTGCCTCAGCTGCGCCACAGAAGCCGAGTCGGTCGGCGGCATGACAATACGACAACTTGAGGAAGCAGTAGACGAAGAAGCCATCCAATTTCTCT
>MTKS01000421.1 GCA_004028495.1 Candidatus Electrothrix marina | reverse complement strand
GCTACAAACAGAAAACTATTTAACCATGAAACATGGTTAAAACAAGCTAAATTCTGTCTTTTCACGGGAAGATAGAGACGAGCCGCGCTGAGGGAAAAAAGCACTGCGGAACAAGAGACAAAAAAGGCAACTTCACAAATCAGCCTCAGTAAAAGGAAGCACTTCGGCAAGACAGTCCCGCTCCAACAGGAGCATAAATAAACGATCCAGCCCAAGGGCTATACCGGCGCAGTCCGGCAGTTCTTCAAGTGCTGCAAGAAACTTCTCCGGCATCCTGCCGGGTTTGCCCCCGTTATCAACCTTTCGGATCTCCTCGCTGAAACGACGTCTTTGGGTGACAGAATCTGTCAACTCGGAAAAACCGTTAGCCAATTCAATACCACCGATATAGAGTTCAAAGCGCTCCGCCAGTTCAGGACATCCCGGTTTAGGCCGGGCCAGCGAAGCCAACTCAATCGGATAATCATAAAGAAAAACCGGAGACTCCCAACCAAGTTCCGGCTCCACCTTTTCCACCAGCAACAGATCAAATTCGCCTGTACGGACGGCCTCTTCAGCTGATATCCCGGCATAGCGGCGAAAGGCATCGTTCACGGTCAGCCGCTGCCAAGGGGCCGGCAAGGAGATTTTTTTACCGGATCGGCAGATACTGTCTCTCCCTGCAACCTGCTGAATCATCTGCTCACACTCTTCCATCAGCTCCAAATAGCTCCATCCGGCATGGTACCATTCCAACATGGTGAATTCTTCCTGATGAAGCCGTCCCCGTTCTCCTTTGCGAAAGCAGGGACAAATCTGAAAAATCTGCGGGCAACCTTGGGCCAGCAGCCGTTTCATACAGAGTTCAGGCGAAGTTTGCAGGAACCAGGTTTCCGAGGCAAGGGGCAAGATTTCCGCTTCCGGGATCAGCACCGGAAGACGGACAGGTGTATCCACCTCTATATATTCTCGGCGGAAAAAAAAATCGCGAACCCTCCGCATTATATGAGAACGCTGCTTAACCCCTTCAGTTGATAACATAAAAAGATCTGTTCAGTAACCATTGCCAATACCCCGCAACGGAGTATTGGTGAAACGCCCCGTCATCCGGATAAAAATATATCGAAAAGGCAAAAAGCATTCCGTTTCGTCAGACTCGGCCACCAACATATTGATCCCAGATATCCTCTTCAGAAAATTCTCCTTCTTGCGCAGGCAGTTCCTGCCGGACAAACTGCTTCCAGCTGCCCGGGGCATTGGCAATATAAAATCCGACCGCCACTAACCGACCGTCTTTTTTCCTCCATTTCGAATGCACCGTTAATTTATAATGCCTTACTTCCTGAAAGTCGGAAACAACAACAGTGAACCGTTCTCCATTCACTGCTGTAAATCTGGCCGGCAACCCCTGCAGTTGAA
>MTKS01000420.1 GCA_004028495.1 Candidatus Electrothrix marina | reverse complement strand
ATGGTGTTCAATTTGAAACCCACTGGGTTGAAAATATCAGGACTGGACAACAGTTTGAATTTAAAACCAAGTTTACAGGAGGCTTATAACTATGAGCCTTATAGAGAAAAGAGAGCTTAAACGAACTGCATTGGTGCAATTAGCGAACGATATGGTGAACGGCAAAATACATCTAATTGAAGGAGTACGGAAAATTTGCTCACTTCGTCACGCTGTTGGTGATCCCGATAATGATGTTTTCATGCCAATACGAGCGATTGATTCAGAAACTGACCACTTTCCACTTGGTACAACACGCCATCATTGTGCCGGAGAGTATTTGGAAAGGATAGATATGGAGATGGATTTTTATTTGGATGATGCAAAGCAAGATATCCTCAATGCCTGCAATGAAATTATCAAGGTATTTTCATAAATTATTTTTCCCCCAAGAGTCAATAATATATGAGTGAGCGGCGGTAACCCGCCCGGCAAGCTGATCGCCGAGACTTCGGCGACCGGAACCGCCCCTGCGTGACTATATCTATCAGGACGGCGAACGGATCGCTATGAAGGTGTACGGCTCAGGTGCCGGAACTTACTGGTTCATCAACGATCATCTCGGCGCACCCAGGGCCGTCATCAATGACTCGGGTCAGACCGTCTGGAAGGCTGCCTACCTGCCGTTCGGAAACGCGGAAGTACTGGTTGATACAGTTGAAAATAACTTCCGGTTACCAGGCCAGTATTACGACGCTGAAACCGGGCTGCATTATAACATGTTCCGGTATTATGATCCTGATACCGGGCGGTATATCACCGCTGATCCTGTCGGGTTGAGCGCTGGGTTGAACCTGTATTCGTATGTGAACGGGAATCCGGTTAATGCGGTTGATCCGTTGGGATTATATATTGAGTCTTCTGTAGATGTTGCCAGTATCGCAGTAGGATACAGTTCTTATCTGAATAATCTGAATTCTGGTAATTACGGTGCGGCTGCTCTTGATACTGCTGGGATTGTTGTTGATGCCGTTATGTTAGCTCTGCCGGTTGCTACTGTTGGGGCTGGGTATTGGATTAAGGGGTCAAGATGCGCATCGTCACTAGATGATCTATCAAAGGCTGCTGGCGCAATAGATAAAGGGGGATTCACCAAAGCTGGACGCAGTTTGCAAAAACATGGTAGCCGTCCTGGTAGTAAATGGAGTCAGTCCGACATTAATGTAAATTCTCCTCAACAGGCAAATTCTCGGGGACAAAATCTTGTCGATGATGCACTTACAACACCTGGCAGCAAAGTTGTGCCTAATCGACGAGGAGGAACTGATGTTATTACGCCAGACGGGCGAACTATTCGCTATAATCGCGATGGTACTTTTCAGGGATTTAGGGAGTAATTTTGATGAAAAAGTATAAGGACTT
>MTKS01000419.1 GCA_004028495.1 Candidatus Electrothrix marina | reverse complement strand
TACGATCTATCGGCAGAAGAATTGTTACGGCTCTGGGGAAGTCAGACAAACTTACCTACAAACAACTGGCAAAAGAAGCGAATACAAGTAAAAGTAGTGCGTTTCGACAAGTCAAAGGAATTCAAAGAAGAAATGTCTATCCAGAATCTGTTTTATGGGAACATGAAGAGGGGGTATGAGTGGATTCGCAGGCATTTTTTTGCCACCTTGTTGATATTCGGTGTGCAACATGGAATAGGAGCGGACACCCTTTCCGAATATTTCAAGGTGCTTCGACTCGACACGCATATCGAGGTATCACCCACGCCTATACGAACCAGACGGTAACATTTCTGCACCGCTTAGGGCACGGCTGTCGCAGTTACAACCGGCCCGGCATGCAGACGGCCCTTCACCGGGTAAGATCACGCACTTTCATTGCCCACCCAACTCTTATACCCCACGGAATACGGAAGGATATCGGGCTTCGGTATTCAACGGTACCTCGCCCTTTCCGTGAAGCCTACCAGAGGTTCACACCGAGTTTGAGTGACAAATTCGGAGTCTACGCTTACCTGATTGAGGCTTCCTTCAGGGTTATGGCTGGACTTACACCAGCTAGTTCGTGACCATGCCGGTCACACGTCGCCGGGAGTTCCCCTGTTGACAAACAAAGATATGCTTCGTAAGCTGATACGTACAGTGCGGCCTTTCAGGCTGTTATGCAACTTGAATTCAACGGTAGTAAATAATGCGCAAATTAAAAAGCATCTTTGACCAGAACAGAAGTTGGGCGAAAAAGGTAAAGGAATCCGACCCTGATTTTTTCAAAAAGCTTTCAGAGCAGCAGAATCCGGAATACCTATGGATAGGCTGTGCAGACAGTCGTGTCCCGGCAAATCAGATTATTGATATGCTTCCCGGGCAGGTGTTTGTTCACCGTAATATCGCAAATATTGTGGTGCATACGGACTTGAATTGCCTGTCGGTTATTCAGTACGCGATAGATATTCTGAAGATAAAACATATTATCGTATGCGGACATTACGGTTGCGGCGGTATTCAGGCTGCCTGGGAGGACAAAGAGCACGGGCTGATTGATAATTGGCTCAGGCATATCAAAGATATTCAACGATTCCATTGGAAGGAACTCGGCAGGCTGCAAACTGATAAGGAGAAGGTTGATCGTTTATGCGAACTTAACGTCATTGAACAGGTGGTCAATGTATGCCAGACAACAGTTGTTCAGGGCGCATGGAAGTCGAATCAGGAGTTGGCGGTTCATGGTTGGATTTACAATCTTGCAGACGGCATATTGAAAGATTTAAATATCTGTATAACAAATACGGACGAAATGCCGAATACACTTGATTCAGATGGCTACCAACTTAAGCCGGAACAAAATTAACCTCGTCCCAAGAAATTATCATCTAAAAT
>MTKS01000418.1 GCA_004028495.1 Candidatus Electrothrix marina | reverse complement strand
TTCTATTTTTAAAAGTTTTAGTTCGAATCTTCGACGATCACTTCTGAATGATATAATTTCGGCTATTATCCAGTCGCCAGCTTCTAATGTTTGTAAAACGTCATGAGAAAAACCATTAAAATTAGATTTATGTATCAACCCATGCCCCTTGAGGCCAAATTCAACAAAAAAACCATAATATTGCACAGAAACAATTTGCGCCTCAACTTGCTTGCCCGGTGGATAGTCATTTTCATATTTTTGAATTAAGAGGTAGTTGGAATCTTTTTTTGCTGTTCTATCAACAAATTCATCTATTGATTGGATATCAAACAAAGACTCACGACTTTCATTAGTTAAAAGTTGAGTTGTTCCTAAAAAATAATTCTTAGAATAAGACACCATGTATTTTGTTAGTATAGAGCTGCAATGTATTAAAGCCTCTCTACTTTGATGTCGAAATCGACCACGCCCGACTAAGCTATCTGCTATTTCTTTGGCTGATTGATTCTCTCTAAAATATGTATCTTCTGAAATTGTTGCGAGATAATTAATATTTTTTAGCAGGTCTAAATGGATTAAACCCGCAGGGGAAATTCTAATTAGATCCTCTTCGTTAACCTCATTACTCTGCGTCTCAGTTAGGATACATCCTGCATGAGCTAATGATTCTATTTCAAGGAGTATCCGTTTTCTGGCGTGGCCACAGCCTTGTAATGACTTTATGATACTCTGGATTTTATGATATCCTTTTGTTCTGTTTGGACCAAATTCGCGCATTCTGTTATTTAGCCACCTAAGAATTGATATTCTGACAAATGGATCGGGCAAAGAATCGGTTGATTGCGAATAGAACAAATTTTTGATGTGTGATTCTCTATCATAATAATATTTACGCTTTCCCTTAAATAGAATTCTTGCAACTAAAAATGATGGTAGCTTATAGTCACCACCTGATTGGCGGAGTTTGAATAAATAGTCTTCGCCAATATGCCCACTTTTACAAAAATCCAGCAATATTTCAAGTCCCTTTCTTATATTACGACCAGCAATTCCAGTAATGATTCTTTTGAAAAGCATGTCTTGAAAGAGTGATGCGATTATACACTTTAAGTATTCAGCTACCTCCCCTCTACCGCATTCAACCTTTAAATTATTTGGCAGATAGTAAGTAAATTTTGTTTTATTACTTTGTATTTCTCTCAATGCATAGTTGAGACGCGAATATATAACTTTTTCCAAAAGAGGTGGATCAATCCTAAAGACAAGATCTTTGATGACTGTATCAAGAGGTGGTTTATTTATGAATTGATCATATGTTGAGTCCCTCAGAGGGAGAAAGACCATGCATGGAAATGTACTTTTAATCCATGAGGATACCTCGAACATCAAAAGCTGATCATCCCTATTCCATCGTCGTAGCAAGAAGTTACCTATTCTTGTT
>MTKS01000417.1 GCA_004028495.1 Candidatus Electrothrix marina | reverse complement strand
CCTGATGTTCAGGCGGATTGTTGCGGTAAAGGCGATTCGATTCCGCGCAGTACGCTGTAAAGATACCGTATGTCTGTTACGAATGCAACTTTTGCAGAAGGGTGTAATCCTGCGTTCTGTTGAATTCCTCCAGATGCTCTAGCTGTTTTTCATCCCCTTCCCGGAGAAAAGAGCCCCCTTGCTCGGCAAGTCCTTCATCGGACAGTCCGAGAAAGACAGAGATATTCTTTCCTTCTGCATAGCCTGCCGCCTGCGCGAGATCCCGCAGAGTGGGAGGAATATATTCTCCCCGCAGAAAGGCTTTGCCCAGGAGGGTACCACGGGCCGCATAGGTCGGATTGAGATGCATATTAACGGCAAGATTGTATTTTGAACTGATTGCATCAAGATAATCAATGGCCTGCCGAATATCTTCGATTGCTTCGCTGTCGCTCATTCCGGGGACAGGTTTCAGCATAAAATAACACTTCAGCCGATAACCGTAAGGGGATATTTTTTGCGCCAGCTGTTCAAAGGCATGTAGAGAAAGACCCTTGTCAAAGACATCATTACGTATATGTTCGTCAAATGCCTCAAAGCCTATACACAGTTCAAGAGCTGTGGCTCTTTCTCCCTCTTGCAACGCCCGAGCCAGGAATTTGAGTTCAACCGTATCAACATATTCCGGCCTGGACTCAAGCGCCAGTACTTTCAGAGCACGGAACTGCATGTTCACCCGGGCCAGGAGGTACATTAAGGCGGTTGAGGAAAAGGTGGCTTCATCCAGCACAGAACCGTTATTGGAAACAATCATTTTGCTGATTGCGGAGGACCGTTCAGTAATTTCAGGTAGGCTGAACAGGTGGTCTATCTGCTTGATCAGGGAATCAAAAGGAATATGCTCAACAGACATCTTGGAGGGCAGATTGCACCCGAGACAGCGGGCCCACCTACACGCCTGGGAATAAAACACAACAAAGATGATCAGCCCTTCGTTGGACTCCTGAAACCACCATTGTGCCGGTTTGTTCGGATCATATTCTTCAACGGCATGGAAGGAGTATTCCTTTCCAGCTTTTTTAGTGCCTTGCAGAATTTGCCTGGTCACTGCATCGTTCTCCATAGAAGGGCTCTTGTTAGATTATTTGGTGAATTTTTCAAGGATAGTTCAGTAGGTTAACGCTGTCAAGCTGAAAGAGGGCTGTCGGCTGAACTGCATCCGGGCCGAGCGTTTTGAATGCTGCTTTTTTAAGGAGCCTTGGAAATGCTCTTTGGCACGCTTTGGAATATATGCTGGTATGTATGGGCAGTAGATGCCGGGATGTATTGGGGATACGTCCGTTGCAGACACCAATGCCCCAGTATGCTGCCCCGCGATAAATCACGGGGCTATTATCGGTTGTCCTCCGGGACAGAAAAAACAGGCCGTCCCGGAGGGACGAAG
>MTKS01000416.1 GCA_004028495.1 Candidatus Electrothrix marina | reverse complement strand
CCGCCGGACTTTGGAACTGGAAGCTCAAGTGTCAAGGTGTAACTTATTGAGCAACAAGTCTAATGATAAACAACTTCTTCATGTAGCCGGGCTGGATGCAAGGTCTCTTCAGTTGTTGTCATAGTCGAGTAGTAGAGTGAGCAACGGTCAATAACGTGAGCAACGTCGGCAACGCGGCAGCTTTTAAACCAGAACAAGTTGGGAGGAATCGAAACTATTGCCCAGCCCTACCGAGCTTCAAAAGAGAGCCGTATCCTGCGGCATTCTCTTTTTCATTCCATTTCACCTGTTCTGCGGTATACTTTCAGGATATCGTTGCGTCTTCTCCCCTCTTTTGCACCAACAGGAAAAAATGAACTTTGCAAATAATGAAAATTGATTATACTTCCTGGTTTCACAGAACCTTGTCACTGGACAAGGCAGTTTGTATCGTATAAAAGATTGGACAAGATATATCACCGGAGGATGTTATGGCAAATGATGTTGTAGAGCTGGCAAGAGAGAGTATGGAGGAAAGGGTTGAGGCACTGAAACGAGAGCTGACCAGTATCCGAACCGGTCGTGCTTCCCGAAGCCTGCTGGACAGGATTAAAGTGAATGCCTACGGTTCCAACCTGCCTGTTGATCAGGTAGGGACTATCACGGTTCCTGAAAGTCGAATGATTGTGATCCAGCCTTGGGACCCCCAGATGCTGGCTGTTCTGGAAAAGGCTATTATGACTTCGGATATCGGCCTGACACCGGCCAATGACGGCAAGGTTATCCGCTTGAATATTCCTCAGTTGACCGAAGAACGGCGCAAGGAATTGGTCAAGCAGGTAAAGAAAATTTCTGAAGAGTACAAGGTCGGTGTGCGTAATGATCGGCGTGATGCCAACGATACCTTCAAAACACAGAAGAACGATAAAGAAATTTCTGAAGACGATATGTTTCGCTGTCAGGAAGAGGTGCAGAAGGTAACGGATGAATTCATCACCCGGATCGACGAGATAGCTGCCGGCAAAGAAAAAGAGGTTATGGAGGTTTAGCCTCATTGAAGACTATGGATGAAATTAGTTACCCGGATCCGCTTCCCAGGCATGTAGCTATTATCATGGACGGTAACGGTCGCTGGGCCCAACAGCGCCGCCGTCCCAGACTCTTCGGCCACAAGGCCGGAGCGGATTCCGTGCGTGAGGCGGTGGAAACAGCTCGTGAGGTCGGCATCAGGCATCTTTCCCTGTATGCCTTTTCCACGGAGAATTGGCAGCGTCCCGGTCTGGAGGTCAAGGGACTTATGACCTTGCTCAAGACCTATTTACAATCCGAGCTTGCCACTATGAAAAAGAACGGGATTCGCTTGGCATGTTTCGGGCAGAAATATCGCCTTCCTGATGATGTGCGCAAGATGCTCGACAGGGTCATTGCCGAAACAAAGGGCTGCTC
>MTKS01000415.1 GCA_004028495.1 Candidatus Electrothrix marina | reverse complement strand
CTTGTATCAAGCAATAAAAAACATTTCAGGATAATAAACGAACTGAAATTTCAGCACTTTAAACCTTGACTCACAAATTAATCGGGGTCAGAGTCTGATTAATCAACTCGTTTGTCACTCTCTCCAATCCCCGCCCGCCACCGTAAACATAAAGCCCAGCCAGGTAGGTCCGCTTGAGTGCAACGAAAGCAGACGGTTCCTTTGCTCGGATTGTCTGATTTCGTTGTACTCAATCAAGACCTACGTGCTTCATCAGCTCAATCTTCTCCTTGCGCCTCCTCCCAAAGCCTGCACCGCAAGTAGCTGTACTATAGTTTTAAATCAACCGGGGCGCAGACGCGAATACCTTTTTTTATTTCATAGGGTTCATCAACCGGAGCAACAACCCTAAGAAAAGCAGGGACAGACCAGGTTTATTATTCTGATGACTCATCCTTTTGATCATTTGTCACCAGAAAACCCAATGACCCTTGACTTCCTACTCTTCCTGTATCGAAACACCCTTGACTTTTTACCGTGAAGTGTAATATTCTTCCCTTATAATTCAGTTTACCTGTACAGATCGCATGATATTCTCAAGGTGCTCCTTTGAAAAGAATTGTAGAAAAACAAATCATTACCTGGAAAGATTCCCCGCGCCGAAAACCCCTGATCATCCGTGGAGCACGTCAGGTCGGGAAAACCTGGCTTGTGGACAATGTCCTGGCAAAGCAGTTTGAAGACTACGTCAAGATAGACCTGGAAAAACGACGCGATCTGCACCCGCTCTTTGCTGATAATCTTGATCCGGGAGCCATCCTGCGTCACCTGGAACTGACAGCCGGGCGCATCACTCCCGGTCGTACCCTTGTTTTTTTTGATGAAATCCAAGCATGTCCCAGGGCGATCATGGCCTTGCGCTATTTCTTTGAGGAAATGCCGGAGCTTCATGTTGTTGCTGCCGGTTCCCTGCTGGAGTTCGCCTTTGGCGAGATCTCGGTTCCGGTCGGACGAGTGCAGTATCTGTACATGCACCCGATGACCTTTTACGAGTACCTCCTCGCCCTGGGCAAAGAAACTGTGGCCGAATATACGCGACAAGCACCGGAAACGGTTGCCGAGTCTATCCAGCAGGCTGTTCTGACGGAACTGCGGCAGTATTTTTTTATAGGAGGAATGCCGGAGTGCGTCAAAACATTCCGTGATTCCGGGTCAATGCTGGCCTCTTTTCAGGTTCAGTCGGACATCCTTGACTCGTACCGTGATGATTTTGCCAAGTACCTGCCAAGAATAGACCCCCTCTGCCTTGACGCAGTTTTTCTCAATGCAGCAAAGAGTGTGGGAGAACAGCTCAAATATACCCGCCTCAATGCAGGCCACTCCGGTCAGATGAACCGCAGGGCCTTTGACCTGTTGGTTAAGGCGAAATTACTCCATAAAAACCCC
>MTKS01000414.1 GCA_004028495.1 Candidatus Electrothrix marina | reverse complement strand
TTCCGGCTCGTTCCATTTGATAAACTGCTCCACCACCCGCATAAAATCGCCGTTATCTTTTTTGCATTGCTCGCAAATGGATTCCGCCTGATCGCGATACATGATGATCTTACTGGCAGGTTCACCGTCAAGGTTGACCGCCGCCATCTTGCGGCACCCGCAATCCAGCCGGATAACGGCCACACCCACTGCATCCGGGCTGCCTTCAAAGATCCCCTCAATCATTGCCCTTTCACCTTTTTCCGGGTTTCTTTTTTCTTCTGCTGTCATGAGTCTTTCTTATTGTATTTATTAAAAGTACGTACTCACCGGCAAAGCCGATGGCACCTCATATGGACTATACCGGGACTACACTGCCCGTCAACATAATCTATTCTCTTCCGCAGTATCGGTCAAGAGGCAAGGCCGGGAGACCCCTCCTGTTTTTTCCTTGGGCCACAAACAAAAGAAAAGCCCTGCAAAGAAGTCCGGAACAAAATATACTTTTCTTTCTTTTCAAAAAAAAATTGTGATATACTCAGCTTAAACTATTGATTCTTTCACGGAGAAATCCTATGGCGATACTGGATAAGGTCTTCAAGGCCGCAATGGATCTCAAGGCGTCAGACATCCATGTGCTGCCCGGTGAACCGTTTATGATCCGCCGTCTCGGCACGATGATCAGGCTGAAAAGCCAACCCCTGACAGCGGATAATTGCAGAAAGGTTATTTTAGAAATCCTCACTCCGGAGCAGCGAAAGCTCCTGGGTAAAGAAATGCAGCTGGACTTTGCCTACCAGATCGAAGGATTAGGAAGGTTCAGAGGCAGTGCCATGTTTCATAATAACGGCCTGAGCTGCATCTTTCGAGCCATCCCCGGAGAAATACCCACCTTTGAGCAACTGGGCATCCCGGATGTGATGTATAAAATCCTGGAAAATCATCAAGGCATTGTGCTGGTGACCGGAGCCACCGGCCACGGCAAAACCACCACTCTGGCCGCTATGGTGGATTACATCAACAGTAATCACGCTCATCATATCCTCACGGTTGAAGATCCCATTGAATTTATCCACCCCTTGAAAAAAGGGGCCATTAATCAACGCCAGCTGGGCAAAGACACCCTCTCTTATAGCAATGCCCTCAAAGGAGCCCTGCGCCAAGATCCAGATATTATCGTGATCGGTGAGCTGCGTGATCTTGATACTATTTCCTTGGCCATATCCGCCTCTGAAACCGGCCATTTGGTCATCGGCACCCTGTCCACCTCCGGTGCCGCGAAAACCGTGGACAGAATCATCGATTCCTTCCCTCCGGGCGAACAGAATCAGATTCGGGCCATGCTCAGCGAATCCCTGAAAGCCGTGTTCTCCCAACGTCTCCTGCCAGCCAAGGACGGATCGCAAATGCACTTAGCTGCCGAGGTCATGATCGGCAATCTCTCCATCGCCAATACA
>MTKS01000413.1 GCA_004028495.1 Candidatus Electrothrix marina | reverse complement strand
CACAATATTCTTAGTGATAGCAAGGCCCAAGCCGGTACCACGATTTTTATCAGTAAAGAAGGGAATAAAAATCTGCTCCAGTTTTTCCGGCGGCATACCGGATCCGGTATCCGTGATCGCCAGCGAGAGCCCTTCAGGCCCTGTAAAGGTGCGAACCGTTAATTTGCCGCCCTCAGGCATGGCATGGATGGCGTTGAAGACGATATTCAGCAGTACTTGATAGATTTGATCCTCATCCATAGCGCATTCAGGCAGCTCAGGGTCCAGTTCGTCAATCAGTTCAATATGCTTATCGCTGAACTCGACGTTCATAAACAGGGACAAGCGATGGACAAGGCGATTGAAGGAGCCGGAAGTCTTCGTCGGGGTTTTGGGCCGGGCAAAGTCGAGAAATTCTCGGACAATACCATCCAGCCGGGTAATTTCATCAACAATAATCTTGGCGAGATGCTCGTTACCCGGTGCCAGTTTGGCGAGCCGTTTACCAAGAATCTCCGCTGTGGAGCGGACAATGCCCAAGGGATTCTTGATTTCATGGGAAACAGAGGCGATCATACTGCCCAGCACGGCTAGCCGTTGGGCCTCATGCAGCTGCTGCTCCAGTTCCCGCCGTTCCTCGGCACGAGCCTCCATGATCCGGTTCGCCCGAATCACGATGGCACTCAGGACGGCGAACAGTATCCCCATAACGGTCAGAGAGAGCAGCATAACCCTGAGCTGCAAGGAAACCACCGCTTCCAGATCTTCCGACAGATCCTTGACCACCAGGATAACGCCCATGATCTCGCCGGAACGATCACCGACCCGTCGCTCCTGGCGAAAAGGGACATAGGTTTTGAGGGTACAGAACATCGGGGAAGCACCGGGCAGCAGATTGAGCATGGACCCGTTGGAGATCAACAGCGAGGTGCTTTCGCCGGTCAAGGCCTTCTTATACTCAATCCCGCCGATATTTTTTTTACCCACCAATGCTGCGTCCGTGGAATAGGAGACAATATTCTCCCGTGAGTCAAAAATGGTGACCGCCTCGATATTCATGCCTCGGGTGATGTTATGCACCATCTGATCCAGCAGCTCGAACTGGGTCTCATCGGAAAGCGCGATACGCCCGAAACGGATAACTGTAGGAATGACAAAGCTATGAAAAACCTGACGATTAAGGTTCTCGGCAAACATGCGGGAATAGCTTTCACTCCGATTCAGCATAGTGTCTCTGGCATTATCGGAAAAACTCCAGGTCAAAACAAAGGAGGCAACCAAGATGACAGAGAGCGAGGTGAAGGAGAAGTATTTTACCAAGGCAAAGGGCTGTACCCCACGCTGTTCTTCAGGCTTCCAGGACGGATCAGGTTGTTCGTTCATAGGAGTCGTCTGCTGCGAGTTCAAGGTGGTGCCTGATTTTTTCATGCTTTCCGGTGAGTAGGGTAAGCGATCAGACACCACC
>MTKS01000412.1 GCA_004028495.1 Candidatus Electrothrix marina | reverse complement strand
CACCTCCCTGTTCGGCTCTGATGCTGCGGCGCAGAAAAAAACAGAAAAGGGTGCTGTCGAGAAAAGAAGACCTGATCTGAAAGCGTCCGAGATTCAGGTCGTTGCTCAGGAAAAAAAGGATGTCCAGTCTGCTGCTCAACAGCAGGTTGGGGCCTACACCGTAGAGACCTTTGCGCAAAGCCGAGCCAGACTGCAGACCTTGGTCGACAGGTTGCATGAAGAGAAACGTTGCGTGGCCTGCGAGTTAGCCGGTGCGGACCTGGCCGGTGAAGACTTGGAAGAGGTTGATCTTGAACGGGCGGATCTCAGCGGAGCCAAATTGGAAGGGACTGATCTGCGGGCTGCCAACCTGAAAGGGGTGAATTTTACCGCCGCAAATTTGAAAAATGCGGATCTGCGCAAGGCGGATTTATACCTTGCTGATTTTACCGATGCCGACCTTACCGGGGCGCAGTTGCAAGGGGCATTGGTTGACTCGACCACTTTTACCGGGGCAATCGGGGCACAAGTTGAGGCTGCTCAGGAATAAGTATGAGAGTCAGCGAAAAACATGTCGTTGAGCAAATAGAGTTGACAAGAGGAATTTATTCAGCTATACGGTATACTTTATTTTAAAATGGTTTTTTGCGGAGAAAGAAAAATCTCCGTCTAAGAAATATCGTTCCGTTATTTCGTCATAAGCAGCTATCTGTTCGAGGTAGCTCGCCGGGTTATATTTATTTATAGAAAGCATCAAGGAGTTTTCATGGCTAATCATAAGTCAGCGATCAAGAGGCACAAGCAGTCCCAGGAACGCCGTATGCGTAATCGGATCAACAAATCAAAAATGAACACTGTCATTCGCCGTGTTGAAGAGGCCTTGGTGGCCGGGGTTGAGGACGCAGCTCAGGAAGCTCTGAAAATCGCTATCCCTGTTATTCAGAAGACTGCCGGGAAAGGGACTATTCATAAAAAGACAGCATCCCGCAAGATTTCCAGGCTGACCGGCCGAGTTAACCGCATGATGCCCATCGGTTGATCGGATCGGTTCCCGACGGGAATCCTTTGACTTCATAGAAGGATTATGAGCCATGGAAGCTGGACTTCCGTGGCTTTTTTTGTTTTAGGCGGCACTTGCCGTCGTCGTAGGGGCGAATCCCTGTGTTCGCCCGAACCCCGTGCAGGAGCAAACGGGCAGACACATGGGTCTGCCCCTACAGTCCTGTATCGAAAAGAAGGGATTTTGTTTTCAGGCAATCCGGAACCCTTTATATTAACAGATAATCATGTTGATAGATAATTATGTATTCTCCTGACTTGGAAGCCTTTTCCGAGATGATGGAACAGGCCGGGCTTGTTCCCCTGCACCGGACTATTGTCGCAGATCTTGATACCCCTTTGACCATCTTTGCCAAGGTGGCGGAAAGGGAAAAACACGCCTTTCTTTTTGAGTCTATGGAGGGCGGAGAGAAGTGGGGACGATATTCCTTTATCGGGCTGGACCCGCTGCTGTCC
>MTKS01000411.1 GCA_004028495.1 Candidatus Electrothrix marina | reverse complement strand
CGGGATCATCCTCATTAGGCAGGCGAAAACCGTTTGCCCAGGCAATCAGCAGGGCTGCCAGGGTGAAATCATCCAGAATGCCGACAACCGGTAACGCTTCCGGGAGAAGATCCCAAGGTGAAACGATATAAACCAGACCGAGGGCCAGAATGATTTTAACGTAGAACGGTGTTTCTTTTGCCCTGAACACAGCAACCGCATGCCGGGCCATGCCCAGCAGGCGGGACAGGAAATTCAATTTACCCGTAGCCATCAGCTCACCACCTTGTTGATAAGAGCATGATCAAAATAATTTGATCCCATCCCGGCATCCACCACAATGGTCTGGCCGGTGATTCCGGAGGAACGTTCGGAGAGAAGAAAGGCCGCTGTATTGGCCGCCTCTATGGTTTCCAGGGCTTTTTTGCGCGGGATTGCCTGCTCGGCAAAGAGGTAGGAATCAATATATCCCGGAATCCCTGCCGAGGCCGAGGTCTTGAGCAGGCTGGGGCCGACGGCATTGAAACGAACCTGAGAAAAGGCGGAAAAGGATTTGGTCAGAAAGCAGAGGGAGGAATCCAGGGCAGCCTTGACCGGTGCCATATAACCGTAGTTCTCCGCAGCCATGCGGGTGGTGGAGATGGAAATCGTGACCAGAGAGGCGTCCGGGGCCAGCAGTTCTTTAAAATGGTTGGCAATGGAGATAAAGGAGAAGCAGGAGATATTCACGGCCTGAAGAAAGTCCTTTTTTACGGTGCCGTGAAAGGGTTGCATGCCCTCGGAGTAGTTGGCAAAGGCTATGGAATGCACGATTCCGGCAAGCGGTCCGCCGACTTGGTCGGCAATCTCATCACGCACCCGGATGATGTTTTCTTCTTCCTCCACATCGCAGCAAAAGACCGGGCTGTCCGGGAAGAGCTTTCGGCAGGCCTTGGCCCGTTCCTCGCTGCGCACCACATGGATGACCTCGGCTCCGGCTTCCGCCAGCACCTTGCCGATGGCACAGGCCACGGATTTTCTGTTGGCCAGCCCGAAAATAACAATTTTTTTGCCTTCAAGTCGGAGGAAATCCATCCAGTTTACCTTCTCATTTTTTTTATTCCCCAAGGCTTCGGGAAAGTCCATTTTCGGAAATTCAACCTTTTAAGGCGCAGGCGAATTCGACCTGCACAGCAACCTTGCCCTTGACCCGTACACTGCCCTTCATGAACCAAGCCGGGCCGAGCTTTTCCTTGAGGGCTGCCCGGATCTCAATGATATCGCCGGGGACCACCTCTCGTTTGAATTTGGCTCCGAGAATCCGGGTCAGGACCGGAACCCCTTTTATTTCCTGCTCTCCACGGAGCATCTCGCTGATCAGCAGGGCACCGGCCTGGAAGACTGCTTCACAAAGCAGCACACCGGGCATGATGGGATAATCAGGATAATGGCCTTGAAAGACGTCAAGATCCGCAGAAATAAATTTTTCTGCCCGGATGCTCTCTTCTATCCAGCTCTAGGATTTGGTCAAGCCAAAGAAAAGGGGCTCGGTGAG
>MTKS01000410.1 GCA_004028495.1 Candidatus Electrothrix marina | reverse complement strand
ACTCCCGGAACCGGAAACCTTTCTTTGCCACCTCTGCCTCAAGGCGGGCCTGCCCGCTGACAGCTGGCAACACGGAGACCTCACCGTACAGACCTATCAGGCCTGTCATTTTGACGAACAAGAATTCTCAGAACAATCATGAAGGAAATAACCCTGTCTCCGGAACTCACCAAGGAAATTGCAGCAATCTATCAGGCCATGCAGGAGGGATACGAACAAGTGTCCGAAGAGGTGGGTCTGACCTGCGAGGGCTGCCCGGATAACTGCTGCGACTCCTATTTTCTCCATCATACCTACAGCGAATGGGCCTATCTCTGGCAGGGGCTTCACCAGCTTGATCCCGAGGAGCTTGAACGGATCGTCAGCCGGGCGAAGGAATACATTGCGCAGAGTGCTGAAGCGTTAGCCGAAGGCAGGCGTCCCCAAATCATGTGCCCGCTGAACGATAACGGTCTCTGCGGCCTGTATCACCATCGGCTGCTCGTCTGCCGGATGCATGGTATCCCGGCCACCCTCACCAGGCCGGACGGACAATCCATGCGTTTTCCGGGCTGCTTCCGCTGCCAGAAGATCGTGAAGGAAAAATATAAAGTGGAAACCGATGCCCCGGCTATGGACCGCAGCCGACTCTTCCGTCAGCTCGCCGCTCTGGAATCCCGCCTCTTTGAAGAACAACGCCATCTCTACCCCAGGGTCAAGAAAACGATTGCGGAGATGATTGTTGCAGGACCGCCGTCAGTTCCCCTGCCCCATTGTGAACGGTGAACGATAACGATGAAGAACAAAAACAGCGGTAACGACAACCTATAGATGGAGCAAGCCGATGAAGACAGATGACTCTCCACAGAAAATCGCAGAGCGGATAATGGCCGGGGCACATATCGACTCTGCAACGGCCTGCACGCTTGCCCGCTCTGCCGACCAACAGGGCCTTTGGACTGCTGCTGATGAACTCCGCCGTTACTTCATGGGAAACCGATTCCACCTCTGCTCCATCATCAATGCCCGCAGCGGCAACTGCACCGAGAACTGCCGCTTCTGCGCCCAGTCAGCCCGCTATCAAACCGGAGCAACCACCTACGGTCTGATCAAGCGAGAACAGGCCATCAACCTTGCCTTGGATAACGAAGCCCACGGCGTCCATCGCCTTTCTCTGGTCACCAGCGGCCATTCCGTGGACAAGGAAACCTGGAAAGAGCTGGCCGAGCTGTATGCGGAAATCAACGAGCAGACCACTATGGAGCTTTGCGCCTCTATGGGCTTTCTTGATCAGGAGCGGGCCGAACAACTGGCAGAGGCCGGGATCACCCGTTACCACTGTAATCTGGAAACCAATCAGGAACGTTTTGCCGAAGTCTGCTCCACCCACAGCTGGCAGGACAAGGTGGATACCCTGATCACTGCGGCTGAGGCAGGCATGTCGGTCTGCTCCGGCGGTATTATCGGTATGGGCGAAACCATGGAGGATCGGATCGCGCTTGCCCTTGAACTGCAGGAACTCGGGGTACAATCCATCCCCGTCAATATCCT
>MTKS01000409.1 GCA_004028495.1 Candidatus Electrothrix marina | reverse complement strand
CCCCGCGCCCTACGGGCTGGCGACAGGTCAACAGGATACCGATACCCTGAAGGGGTATATATATCAGCCCGGGGTAACACCCCGGGCAACATCTTGAGCAGCATCCTTTGCCGTCTCTTCTTCCGCACTGTCCCAGAGCAGCCGGGGATCAAAACTGATGGCGGCAAACATAGTGCAGAGGACAACTGCGCTGAAATACAGGGCTGCCGGTGCGGTGTCCACCGAGGAGAGGCTGCCGAATCGTACCAACGAGCAGAGCAGGGCAATGACAAAGATATCCAGCATGGACCAGCGTCCGACAAACTGGATAAAGCGAAACATCAAGGCCTTGTGCCGGAGCCAGGTCGTCCATTTATTATGGATCGAAATCAGGATCAGGCTCATGCCGATTATCTTGAACAGGGGCACCAGAACCGATGCGGTTAGGATAATCAGGCCGATGCCGTAGGAACCCTCCTGGAAAAAATGAATGATTCCGTCGAGGATTGTGCTCTTGCTGACGTTTCCCAGAGAGGAAACCGACATGATGGGCAGCAGGTTGGCCGGCAGGGTGAGCAGCAGGGCCGTTACGATCAGGGCCCAGGATCGGTCGATACTGTTTTCTTTGCGGATATGGAGCAGCTCGCCGCAACGGGGGCAGCTCATTTCTTCCTTTTGATTTTCCTGCGGACCCCTGGGCGGAAGCGGGCTGATCTTATGGCAGCTCTGACAGAGGAGCAGGCCTGCCTCTCTGCCGGTTCGCGCCGCTGTCTCAGCAGGTATCCTCGGGCGTTCGTCGGCTGTGGTACGGTCCAATTTATCCCAGAACAGGCTTTGATCAATGGAGGACTGTGCGGCCACTGTTGCGGCCACCAGACCGATAAAACAGAAAAACCCCAGGTGATATCCTATTGCTGCGGCATGGTTCATCTTTATAATGGTGATGAACACAGCGATCAGGTAGATATCTGTCATGGCCCATTCGGTCAGATGATGATACCAGTGCAGGAAAACCGCCATCCATCGTTGCTGCCAGCCAAGGAAGAGGCCCGCTGATACCCCGAAGAGCAGAGACAGGGTCATGAAGGGGCAGATAAGGCCGGTCAGCACCACGAGGATTCCGACAAGATATTCTCCCTGATCAAACATACTCAAGGTGCTCTGAAACAACGAGCTGCTTGTTGCTGCTCCCAGTATATTAAAGGTGAGCAGGGGCGCGAAGTTTGCCGGCAGATAGAGCAGGAGGCCTGTGAGCGACAGAACCAGGGTTCTGCGGGCTGAATCCGGACGTTTTCTGTGCAGACGGCGCAGGCAGCGGGGACAGACCGGCGTATGGGTGGACAAGGGCTGAATTTCTTCCAGCAGGAGATCACAGCTCGGACAGATGCTGAATTTATCAGTGAATCTAGGAACGGTTTTTTGTTTAGGGTCGCTTGTTGCCATAAGGGATTTGAAAAGAAAGACTTTGCCTCTTATGCCGGGTGCCGTAGGGGCGAACCTATGTGTTCGCCCTATTATTCTGGGCAGACACGCAGGTCTGCCCCTGCATCCTGCTCCTAAAAAAAGGGGGGGGAGAATTTCTATGCGGATC
>MTKS01000408.1 GCA_004028495.1 Candidatus Electrothrix marina | reverse complement strand
GATAAAAAAATACGCTTTTATCCTGGAGAGCGACAGTAAAGTGCATATTTACTCTCTCACCGGTGAAAGACAAAAAGTATTTTCTGTTTCCCCGGGTACGCTTGCCATTACCGTTCCGTCCAGAAAAAGGACCCTCTGTCTTATTGATCGCAACGCAAGGTATAAATCCGTACAACTCCCTTTACGGTAGAATTTTTCAAAAAAATCTCCCTTTTCAGATGCGGGGCCGTGCAGGGGCAGGCCTGCGTGTCTGCCCGGAGTAACAGGGCGAACACACAGGTTTGCCCCTGCGACACCCGGTAGAGGCAGGAACTGCGCAGCCAACAGAAAAAGGAGGGTCGCTTTCTCGACATTGAGATAAAAAATGAAAAACGCCTGAAAAAGCAAGTGCCTTGCTTGCATAATATTTTCCCGACGAGTATATTATTCAAACGACTGTCCAACAGATACGGTAAGCTGAAAAATCGGCCTTATCGACTGAACGCAGGCGGAATGCCGCATGCACCTGTTGACTACCTTCCGGGCGGCAGCGATCAGCCGTTTATCGACCCTGTTTATCGTTCAAAAAAGAACGATACCGCAGTTCCGACTGAATGCACCGAACCCGAGATTACCTGAACGACCTAACATAAAGGAGAAAAGATGAAAAAAACGTTAACCTTATGCAGTCTGCTGCTCTTGTCGTCAAGCCAAGTCCTGGCTGAGGATGCACCGGCAAAATCCGGCACCACCCTGATCACCTCTCCCCTGTCCACTTGGCAGATGAATGTTACACCGGTTGACTTTGCCCAGTCATTGGACAATAAGCTGGTCTTTGTCCTGGGAAACGACAGCAAGGTGCATATTTACTCCTCTGCCGACGGTGTTGAGCAGGGTTCCGTCCCTGTAGCGAAAGAAACCGTTGCCATTGATATTGCTCCTCGCGGCGAGATGCTCTTCCTGGTGGACAGCAATAAGAATTATACCGCTCTGGACATCTCCTTTGCTCAAGATATCGACACAGCTGGCTCTCCCTTTCTCGGCAAAGAGGGCGCGCCGATCAGCCTCGTTGTCTTCTCTGATTTTCAATGCCCGTTCTGCAGCAAAGTTCAACCGCTGCTGGATGAGATCCTGAAAAAAAATCCTGATAAGCTCAAAATCGTTTTCAAACACCTTCCGCTCCAGATGCACAAGCAGGCCAAGCCCGCCGCACTTGCCTCTATCGCGGCCCATGAGCAGGGAAAATTCTGGCAGATGCATGATGCGCTCTTTGCCGTTTCAAAACAGCTAACCAAAGAAAACATCGAGAAGGCGGCCAAGGATATAGGCCTGGATATGGAGAAATTCCAAAAAGATCTGGCCAGCCCGTCTGTTCAGGCAAAACTGAAAAAAGATATGGTTGATGCGGGTAAAGCCGGTGTCGGCGGAACCCCCACCCTCTTTATCAACGGACGTCAGGTCAAAGGCCGGGGAGCCAATGTTCTCCAGGAGATGATCGACCAGGAATTGGCCCCTAAAAAATAAACAAAACAAGACTCTCAAGCTTTGCGTACTTCCCAAAAGCTCACCGGAGAAACCGAGCAGAACCTGAA
>MTKS01000407.1 GCA_004028495.1 Candidatus Electrothrix marina | reverse complement strand
CAGCCTCCGCAACTCCTGCAACGCCCGTACCCCCGATACGCTCTCTGATCTCCCGCTGATGGTCATTCGGCAAGTTTGCAAACTGCTCCGGGGTGAAATAGCCGTCTGCACTGCCGTGCGATGCACCGAGCATCATCTCGAACAGAGAACGGTTATTATTATACACGTTAAAATGCGGGAAAGGCCGGGTATTATCAAAGAGGATGCCCTGCTTCCTGTTGTTCTCCAGGGATTCTGCAGCTACCAGAAAACCGGCATAGAAGCCCTGCATATCCACCCGTCCTTCCAGGATATTATAGACATTCTCCTGAATAGAGCCTTTCCAGCCCACATCGACGATGGTCAGCCCGTCCTGCGCATAGGCAATCCCCAGCGAGTCAAGATAGGTCAGGAAATTGCTCTGCTGCTGCATCCGCCGCTCTTCATAGACCTGCTGGAACGGCTCTGCATCAAGAAGCTGCCGAAATTCCGGGCTACCGGAAAGGTTAGGCACCCGTGCCTCATAATCAATACCTATCTCTGCACAGAGCGACCGGGCCAGAGAGTCTTCAAAATTCAGGCTGAGGAGAAAATCTCGGGGGGAGATATCCCGATAATAGGCAAAAAGGCGGCTGAAATCCTCTTCTGCCAAAGGGCGTAAGGAAGCAAGAAAGGTGGCTTTACGAGAAACCAGGAGATAATGCGAGCGGATAACTCGGCAACCGAACAGATCGTCCTGCATCCGGTCAAAGAGCTTTTTCAGGAACTCCCCTTCCTTGGAAAAAAAGACAACATCCTGAACCTGTTGCTCCTGCAAGGTCTCCAGGAGCTTACGGGTGAAATACCAAAGCGTGGTGCTGATTTCCTTAAACACCCCCTCTGTGGAAACAGCCTCGCCAAAACGCTGCCGCAACCTGGTGGATTCGCCGAGCATCTCGGGCTGCCAGCGGCTGTACAAGGTCTGCTGCTGGGGATTAAGGAGGTACATAGCTTGCATCCCCAGGTCATCAGGCCAGGTCACATCCGAGCCAAGATTATCCCCGATCATCAGCATCTGCTCGGGTAGACAGCCTAGTTCTGCGCAGACCTTGTGGTATAATCGACCGGAACTCTTGGCCACGCCATGATCTGCTGAGATATAGATATGATCAAAGTACTTGCGGACGCCCATACTTTCCAGCATAACGTGGAACCAAGGACTGGGAAGATAGAAATCAGAGATCAACACCGTGGCCAGCCCCTGTTCCCGCAACCAGGCAAGTACCTGTATGCTTTCCTCACAGGGCTGCTGCACCGCTCTTTCCACCACGGTTTCTATGGACAGGATCTGTTGGGTAAAAAGAGCCTCATCTCGAAGCGGCGGGATATCGCCCAGTGCCTGCTGCAACAGGGTGCGATACAGGGGGGCAAAGGTGTGCAGATAGAATTCCAGCTCTCCGCCGGCAGCCTGACTCTGGGTACAGATCTCCCGTTCCAACTCCTGGCGCAGGGCATAAAGCGGTTCAGGCGGGATGCGGTTATTGAGGAGCTGACTGTGCAGCCTGGCAGCAAGCTGCTTGGTGTATTCCGGTTCAATCTCCCGAACAGCGAGGGTGTCA
>MTKS01000406.1 GCA_004028495.1 Candidatus Electrothrix marina | reverse complement strand
ACAAAAAATTTCTTCCCGACATTTTTCAAAATATTGCACAATTCGCTTTCCAGTTTTTATTTTTCTCCATATTATATTCAATAATAGTCAGCTCCGGCGAGTAAGGACAATTAAATATGATAAACATTCATTTCCGGACCCATTCACTGATTTTTTTAATAAAAGCCTTCGAGCGGTGCATTTGCAGTAGCATTTGAAATCCGTGTGCAGGAGAGATATGCCCTCTCCTGCACGCTCGACAGTTCACGCCTACACCTTCTCTCCCCCTCTTCATTCAAGGCAGTTCCACAAACGCATTAAAAAACTCCCGCCTCCAAAATTGAACCTACGCTTACCTGTCATTGCATCACCCGTCCCGGCATGATAGGATAGCGGCCCGAAACAGGAAATGCCTCTCCCCACACTCAACCAATCAATCTCCTATGTCAGCAACAGGACAATTCCGTTTCTCCATAGACCGGGGCGCACCTTCACCGATGTGTACGCCGAGGTGCCGGACAAACAAGGAAAGCCCGGCTTCCGCACCATCAAGCTGCTCTCCGAAGACCCGGCCAATTACCCGGACGCCCCCCGCGAGGGCATCCGACGCATCCTGGCGGAATTCGGCATCCCCCTAAAAAACGGTCTACTGGACAGCTCCCGCATCGAGTGGATTCGCATGGGCACCACCGTGGCCACCAATGCCCTGCTGGAGCGCAAGGGAGCCCGTACCGCCTTGGTCATTACCAAGGGCTTCGGAGATATTCTCCAGATCGGCAATCAGGATCGGCCTGATCTCTTTGATCTGAAAATCGTAAAACCTGACCTACTCTATGAGGAAGTCATTGAGGTGAAAGAACGTCTGCTGCTCATCAAAAGCGACGAGGAAGTGGCCCGGCAGGAAGCACAGAGGCGCGAGATTATCACCGCTACCAGCAGCGAACGTTTTGCCGTGCTGGCCCGGCCTGATCTGGCCGCGTTAAAACCCCGCTTACAGGCGATCCTGGATAAGGGCATCACCTCTGTGGCTGTGGTCTTTATCCATGCCTACGCTTGCCCGCAACACGAGGAGGCGGTGGGCGAGCTTGCCCGCAAGCTGGGCTTTACCCAGGTGTCCCTGTCCTCCCAGGTCATGCCCGCAGTGAGACTGGTCTCGCGCGGCGACACCACTATGGTGGACGCCTACCTCACCCCCCATATCCGCACCTACCTGGACAGCTTTCGCTCCGGCTTTGCAGGCGGGCTGGCGGATGACAAGCTCCTCTTTATGCAGTCGGACGGCGGCTTGGCCCGTGCAGATAATTTCACCGGCTCGCGGGCCGTGCTTTCCGGGCCTGCGGGCGGGGTGATCGGCTATGGCCGGGGCGTCTGGGATCCCGTCACCAAGGAACCGGTCATCGGCTTTGATATGGGCGGCACCTCCACGGATGTGTCCCGCTTTGCTGGAGAACCGGAACTGACCTTTGCCAACTGCACTGCCGGGGTGCGCATTCATGCCCCGCAGCTGGATATCCGCACGGTTGCTGCGGGCGGCGGCTCCCGCCTCTTCTTTGATAACGGGATGTTCCGGGTGGGGCCGGAATCAGCAGGGGCCCATCCCGG
>MTKS01000405.1 GCA_004028495.1 Candidatus Electrothrix marina | reverse complement strand
TGTTGTGGTCAACGGACAGACCGTCGGTCCTTTTTCCCATGAACAGATGATCGCCGGGGTACGATCCGGTCAGTATAATCCGGCCACGATGGTCTGGCGGGAAGGATTCAAGGATTGGTTGCCGGTGGAGCAGGTCAAGGAACTGACCGATTCCGGCACTGCGGGAGGAAATGTGCCCCCGCCCATGACAGGACGTCAGGCCCACGAAATTGATTATGAAATCTTCGGCCATGAAATGCAGTTTGTCGAAATCGAGCTTGATCCGCAGGAAAGCGTGGTGGCCGAGGCCGGCAGCATGATGTACATGAGCGATTTCATCAAAATGGACACCATCTTCGGTGACGGGTCCGCCTCTTCCCAGCAAGGCGGGTTCTTCGATAAAATGCTTGGAGCGGGCAAACGGCTGATCACCGGCGAAGGGCTGTTCGTCACCTTGTTCACCTTTCAGGGCCAGAACAAAGGCAAGGTCGCCTTTGCCTCCCCGTATCCGGGCAAGATTATTCCTCTGGATCTGACGCGGTACGGCAACAGAATCATCTGCCAGAAGGACGCCTTTCTCTGCGCAGCCAAGGGGGTTGCCATCGGGATCGCCTTTCAGAAAAGAATAGGCACGGCCTTATTCGGCGGGGAAGGATTCATCATGCAGCAGCTGGACGGAGATGGCCTCTGCTTTGTCCATGCTGGCGGCACCATCGTTGAACGGGAGCTCCAGGCCGGAGAAACCCTGCGGGTGGATACCGGCTGTCTGGTCGCCCTGACCCAAACCGTGAATTATGATATTGAATATGTGGGCAATGTGAAATCAGCTGTGTTCGGCGGCGAGGGCTTTTTCTTCGCCAGCCTGCGCGGGCCGGGCCATGTCTGGCTGCAATCCCTGCCCTTTTCCCGACTGGCCGGACGAATCTGGGCTGCTGCTCCCAAAGCCGGCGGACAGAGCGTGGGCGAGGGATCGGTGCTCGGTAATATTGCCACGCTCTTTGAAAAATAGGGACTGTTCCATGCCTGCTTCCCCTGTCGACCCTGAAATTTCGGAGGATTCAGGCGGGCAGGGTAAGCAGTGCTCAGGCCACCGCAGCGGCCGATTTATTACCGCTCCAAAACAAGACGCATATCGTAAATCTCAATATCATCATAAGGAGTGATATTATCAGGAAGATAAAGTACGCAAGAAATCTTTAATGTGTTGTTTCCGCTTTTCAGCTGAGAGGTAACATCAATCGGATCGCATTCTTTTTTGGCATAAGCTGTATTTCCGGGATTACACGAGCGACCGACCAGAGATCCGTTCATATATATTTGGGCGGCTTCCATTGCTCCGGCTATAGTATATTTCAATGTGCCGCTGCTGAAACCATCCGAAAGAGCAAATGATTCCGAATAAACAATTCCATCCGGCGTATTGATGATAAAATTATCATCATGGGTACCGTTATAATCAATGTCATCCCCTATACGGATAGGCGACTTAAACTTGATCGTCTCAGTACCTGAACCGGGCGTGTCAACACCTGAATTATCTTCCGTTCCACCTCCATCATTATTTCCGACACTTCCATCAGTTCCGCTGCTTCCGCTACTCATATCAATAC
>MTKS01000404.1 GCA_004028495.1 Candidatus Electrothrix marina | reverse complement strand
TGTTTTGTTATTATTCATTGCGAGCGCGTCCGTTGCAGAGACTCTGCAAATAGCAGACTTCTCAGCAGCAAGCCTTGAAGGATGGGAAACGAAAAAATTTACAAGCTCAACTTCATATCAATTATCAAAAGTAGAGGAAAAACAGGTCCTCTTGGCTGAAAGCCAAAACAGTGCTTCTGCTCTGGTCAGAAAAGTCCATATTGATATTGAAAAATACCCATTTTTAAATTGGACTTGGAGAATTGAAAACCGACTGGTCACAGAGAATGAAAAAAATAAGTCCGGCGATGACTATGCGGTGAGACTCTATGTCGTTATTGATGGCGGGATCTTCATATGGAAAACCAAGGCTGTAAACTATGTGTGGGCGAATCAATCATCAAAGGGCGAAGTATGGGAGAATGCTTTTGCCGGTAAGAATGCGATGATGATAGCATTAAGGAACAGGCAAGACAAATTATCAACGTGGTACATTGAAAAAAGAAATGTTTATGAGGATCTGAAGCGACTGTTTGGAACCGAGTTTCATTTCATTGATGCGATTGCAATCATGACAGATACAGATAATAGCCATGGGCAAGCCAAAGCGTATTATGGTGATATATACTTTTCAAAGGAATAAACGCTTAAAGTATTGGTCAAAATAAGAAGGCAGGTATTCATTCTTTAAAAATAAAGTGGAGACTGTTCACAAAAAATAAAGAGTTTGCTTTCCAGGTTGCTCAAGCGCATATAGAATAGAGTCCGCTCTCTTCTCATGTACCAGAGACCTTCAGGCACAAAAACGTGCAGCAAAGAGGTTGTGTTGACAGCAAGGTGCTGGTATTGTAGAAACGGCTTCCATATCGAAGAACCCTGAAAGGGCTCAGTACTCTCACTATCAGCTCAGGATAACACTCAGAGCGTAACTCTCTTGCACAAAAATAATTCGCAGAGCTTAGAACGATACTAAAGACACCTATGGATTTATATAACCTTACCCTCCAGCAGGCAAAAGACAAACTGGTTGCGCGTGAAATCACCTCGGTTGCCTTAACCGAATCCATACTGCATCGTATTGATCAGGTCGAGGGCAAGGTCAAGGCCTACCTGAGTTTGCATAAGGATCAGGCAATGGCAGCGGCAGAAGAGGCGGATAAGAAATTGCAGGCAGGGCAGGGCGGTATGCTCTGCGGGCTGCCGCTCTCGATCAAGGATGTGCTCTGCACCGCAACCATGCCTACCACCTGCGGTTCAAAAATTCTGGAAGGCTTTGTTCCTCCATATGATGCCACGGTGATTGAGAAGTTGAAGACCGCTGACTCGGTGCTCTTGGGTAAGGTGAGCATGGATGAATTCGCTATGGGCTCCACCAATGAGAACTGCGCTTATAGTGTCCCGGAAAATCCCTGGAAGGCTGGCTACGTGGCGGGCGGTTCCAGCGGCGGTTCTGCGGTCTCGGTAGCTGCCGGAGAGTGCCTGGGATCCTTGGGGTCGGATACCGGGGGCTCCATTCGTCAGCCTGCTTCCCTCTGCGGGGTGGTGGGCATGAAACCCACCTATGGCCGGGTTTCCCGCTACGGGCTGATTGCCTTTGCTTCCTCTTTGGATCAGGTCGGGCCGTTGACCAAGGATGTGGCAGACTGCGC
>MTKS01000403.1 GCA_004028495.1 Candidatus Electrothrix marina | reverse complement strand
TGTCCTGATAAAAAAAATATTGAGGAGAGACAGGACCAGCACGATCATTACTGCCGAAACAGAAAAAATCCTATTTGTTTTTCGCCTGCGGATCAAGATAATATACTTCCTCATTCTTTTTCAGCATTCCGTACTTTCCCCGTGCCACTTTTTCCAAATAGTTCTTATCATGCATAAGCAGGTCTATTTCTTTTTCTAACGCTGCTTTTTCCTCAAGCAATCTTTTATTCTCCTCAACCAGTCTGTTTGACTTTTTCTCTATCTTGTAATATGAATATAAGCTGCAACGAGGAGCAAATAAAAGGAAAAATCCCCCGGACAAAAGAACGGTCAGCAGAACTCGGCGAAATACTCTTTTTTCTCTCAGGCTGAGTCCTTTACTCTGTCTTCGTTTCGGCCTGTCTGTTCTTTTTCTCTGCAATGTTTTTTTGCGAGTTTATTGATAAATACCCCGCCCCGAGGGGGCGGGGTATTAAATAACGATTGAAATAAAGATTGTTTTGCTGTTACGCCGCAGGCAACAGGGTATCAGCCCGGGAGCTTCGCAATGAAAAAATGTCTGATCAGCAGCTGTTTGATCGGCTTATGCACTCGCTATGACGGACGCAGCAAGCCTGATGACCGATGTTTAAGATATCTTAACGATTTTATCTATATCCCTGTGTGCCCGGAACAGCTCGGCGGTCTCCCCACCCCGCGCCCGGCAGCTGACCTGCGCGACGGAGACGGAATGGATGTCCTGACCGGGTTTGCTTCTGTTATTACACGAGACGGCATGGATGTCACGAAAGAATTCATTGCCGGTGCCGAGGGGGTGCTGAAAATTGCCCTGGATCAAAATATTCGCCTTGCCCTGCTCAAAGCCCGAAGCCCTTCCTGCGGAGTAAAAAAACTCGGGGTGACAGCGGCATTGCTGGCGACATACGGCATCAAACTTGTTGAATTCTGAAAAGTCTAATCGTCCCTGCCGTCGTCTTGAAGCGTAGCGATATCTTCCGGTTTCGTACCCTCTTGTTTTTTCTCTTCGGCTTTGACCGCTGCACATTTTTCATCAATACGTAAAAGACGAATAACCAGAATACCGGCCTCATAGAGCAAATACAGCGGTCCTCCCATCAGGGCCATATTCACCACATCCGGAGTCGGAGTAAGCAGGGCCGCCAGAATAGCAATACCGAGCACAGCGAACCGACGATTTTTTTCAAAAACCTGACGAGAAAACAAACCCACCTGCGCCGAGAAGACCATAAAAACCGGCAGCTCAAAAATGACGCCAAAGGCCAGGATGAAAATGGTCACAAAGCTGACAAAACGTCCGATCGAGATAACCGCCTTCATACTTTCGGATTGAAAGCTGAGCAGAAATTCAACTCCATAGGGCAGTGTGACAAAATAACAGAATAAGGTTCCGCTGTAAAAGAGAAAGCAGGTGGCAAACACAAACCAGAACAGCTTCCTGCCGGTCACGGCAAAGGGTTTACCCATCGCCTTCCAGAGCACATACATGAGCAGGGGCATGAGGGTGTACACCGCCCCGAAAAAAGCCACCTTGACATGGGCGAGAAAAGGCCCGGCCACAGAAAAAAAATACAAGCTTTTCCCGCAAATGCTCCTGAAAGACCGTGATCAAG
>MTKS01000402.1 GCA_004028495.1 Candidatus Electrothrix marina | reverse complement strand
GGACGTGCGAGGAATGGGCTGCGAGGTGGAGGTCGAATTTGCTGTTGATCTGGCAGATAATCCGGCTGAATCTGTTTTCTATTTCCTTCAGATCCGCCCTATTGTGGTTGGTAATGAGATGGAGCAGCTGCGTATTACAGAGGAGGACAAGACGGCGGCCTTTCTTTCCTCACAAGATGCCCTTGGGTACGGACATCACGATAAGATGCAGGACATTGTTTTCATCCGACCGGACAGCTTTGATCGGGCAAAAACACAAGAGTATGCGCAGGCAATTGGAAAAATTAACAGAATGCTTCACCAGCAGGAGCGGTCTTACCTGCTGATCGGTCCCGGACGCTGGGGGACAGCCGACCCCTGGCTCGGAATTCCGGTGCAATGGCGGGATATTTCCGGGGTGGGCGCGATTGTGGAGCTTCAAGACGGGGCGGTGCGGGCCGAGGCTTCCCAAGGATCACATTTTTTTCAAAATATTACTTCGTTGGGGATTCCGTATCTCATGGTCAGGGAGCAAGATGATGGTGATGCCATCGATTGGGACTGGCTCCTTTCTCAGGAAAGAGAGAGTGCGTCGGGAGGGGTCTGTCATGTTCACCTTGCTGATCCCTTTACGCTAAAGGTGGATGGGGAGAATAACGAGGCGGTTGGGGTTGTTTGAAAAGACGAATCATGACGCTCTTACCTCTTGTAAACCCGGCCGGTTATCCTATTTTTCGGCGGTTAAAATGAAAAAGGGCGATCACAAGGATCACCCGTACATCATAATAAAAAAAATGTTTCGCGTGGAGGGCTGTAGGGGCACGGCATGCCGTGCCCTTACTTCGCCTCAATAACCCGAACGCCCTGATTACCAAAGCAGTAAATCACAAACAGGGCAATCCGCGCCTCTGGGTATTCAGGCGGGTTCCGCAGAAATGTCCCTTCCCGTCTCTCTGTTTCACAATCTGCAGATATTTCCATCCCGGCTGCGCCTGTTTTTTTTGAAGGAGGCCTGCCTAGCCCGGAATATTCCGGAACTTTTCCGTACACTTCGACCATCGCTTCCCGAATACCGCCCCGTCCGTCGAAAACAGTCGGAAGAGGCGCTTCCGGATGTCCTCAATCTTTAAGTTGCCGGAATACGGCGGCTGAAGACTCTGTCTCGATTTTTCCGAAGCCCCGGGCCGCCCGCAGGCGGCTGTCCGTATCAATCATGGTCGAACGGAAGAACTGTCCGCTCTCCTGTACCTGTTCATAATCGGGGCAAACTCGGACATGGCTTCCTCCTTTCAGCAGCAATTCTCTCATATATTGAAAGATAAGCTCTCAAAAGGCGATTGACAACACTCCCGAGGGAGAACCACTGAAATTGACAGCCTGATAAACATATTGACATCATGAGGCAATAAGGGATGAGCATAATGCCCATCCCGGTTCAGTCTTCCTAACCCCAACCACCCCCGCCAGGAGTACAAATCTGCAACCGATCCCCGACCTCAGCCTGAATCGTATTTTTCCCGCCAAGATTTAATCGCCTGCCGCTGCTGCGGATAAAGGTATTCTTCCCCTGTTTTCCATCCTCGCCGCCAGCCATGCCGTAGGGCGCAACACCCGCCGTTCAGAGAGAATAGATACCTGCAAGGACTCCAAAAACTCCA
>MTKS01000401.1 GCA_004028495.1 Candidatus Electrothrix marina | reverse complement strand
ACAACACGCTCTCCTCTCGGCCCCACATCCCAAGGACTTGAACCTGACCATATATACTCACGTTTAGGATAATCTCTTAATGGACCGAGATAAAAGATGCGATCCATCAAAGCTTCATATGAAAAGACTAAGTCCCCTAAAAAGCCTGCATTTTGGAAATACGTGTTTGCCTGATCGGGAAAAGCATAGGATTTTATCGGCCCAGGAATATCCCAAGCTCTTCCCTGGTTGCGAATAAAACGAAATTGATCGTCGTTTCCCTCTGTTTTCAGCGAGAATGAGCTTGGTTTACTTTTCCTTTTTTTGAGCGAAAACTTCTGATCATTAAACGTATATTCAATAAATTCTGATGTTGGCTGTTGATTTTTCAAAGCAATGCTGGAAGAAAATGACAATTCCCCGCCTTTAAAGAGCACTGATTTTCTATCGGCAAGAGGGTCAATGATTTCAAGCTCGTCAACCAGCTCCCAATGTATATCCCATTGAAGTGCCTTCTCAATATCATGGGAATAAATAACATCTCGAAATGTCCCTAAGTTGGTATACGTTTTTAACGAGCCGAAATCTAAAGCAAGAGATCTGTCCATTGTCTCTTTGGTCTGCTTCAGCATAAGAAGAAACTGGAGCAGACTGCTTTTCCCGGAACTGTTCGGGCCGAACAGACCGGTTATCGGGGACAATTTCAGGCCCAACTCCTGCCAGGACTTGAAATTATTTATTCGTATATCCTTGATCATGCTTCCTCTCAGGACAACCTATCCAAAAACAACCCAAAAAAACGTCAGCGTCAAAAGCGCCCAACCAACTTTTCGCAATTTTTCCGACCAATACTGGAAGATAAGAGCAACCTCCGCAAGAATCACCGAGATATAAAAAATTTTTGCATGCCGGGCCAACCAACCGGCATCAGCCGGGAGCATTTCCGGTGGCACAATACTCGGTAGGATAACCGCAATAATGACTAAGGCTGTAATCACCGCGACAATACGTTGAACGATAAAAGCACCTGTTTCCTGCCACGTCATTAAAAACTCCCTCCCTTCGTCTGCCTTGCAACCAAGAAACTACGCCACTTCCGCTACTCTTTCCTTCAGCATGGGCCAGCCCATTGCCTCTCGCTGATCCACATAATGTCGAGCAACCTGACGGGCAATATTACGGATACGTCCGATATAGCGGGTCCGCTCAGCAACAGAGATAGCCTTGCGGGCATCCAGCAGGTTAAAGGTATGGGAACATTTGAGGCAGTAATCATAAGCAGGACGAACCAGATCTTTCTCCACCAGCTTCAGGGCCTCCCGCTCATAATTGTCAAAGCTGGTGACCAAGTCGTCCACCTTGGCCTCTTCAAAGTTAAAGGCGGAGAATTCTTTTTCAGCCTGGAGGAAGATTTCACCGTAGGTGACCTCTTCATTCCACTGAATATCGTAGACCGATTCCTTTTCCTGGAGATACATAGCGATGCGTTCCAGGCCATAGGTAATCTCCACAGTGATGGGCTTCAGATCAATAGAACCGGCCTGCTGGAAATAAGTGAACTGAGTGATTTCCATACCGTCAAGCCAGACCTCCCAACCTAGGCCCCAGGCCCCAAGGGTGGTGATTCCCAGTCATCCTCAACAAAGCGGATATCATGCTCCAGCAGGTTG
>MTKS01000400.1 GCA_004028495.1 Candidatus Electrothrix marina | reverse complement strand
GAGGGCAGGGTCAGAAAACCGGTCTCTCGTAATCCCCACATACTGCGGACAACACGGGCGAGTGCATCGGGGTCGTGCTGAATAACCCGCTGTCGCTGCAAGAAATTTCGAGAAAAAATACGGGCCCGGACCGGTTCAAACCCCAGTTCCCTCACCTTATCGCTGTCAATGTAAATCGGCTCTTTCTTTTCCAAGATATAGTTCTGCAAGACAGATCCCGGAATATCGGCAAGATCCAGAGTGAGAACATGGGAAAACAGCCCGTGAATCCCGCCGGAGATATTATGCCCATAGGCACGGATAAGGTCTGAAACATAAAAACGCTTTTCCGGGGCCTCTCTGGTCGCATCGGTCTCGCCCTTCTGTACCCAGATATTGGCGATCAACAGCTTCAAAGCCTTCTCGTTTCGGCGGATCAGATCAGCCAGGCCCGGCACTTGAAGAATGGGAATTATAGAGGAGTAGAGACTGCCCGGAGCCAGAATAATAATATCAGCCTCGGCAATACATTGACTGACCGCCTCGGGCAACAAGGGCTCATCGGCAAAGCAAACCATTGTCCGTTCCACCGGATATCCTCGCCGGGCCTCATCGGCCTTGTGCTCACCGGTCACCAGCACGCCGTTCGCATACAGCATCTGGAGTTGCGACGGAGTTGCCGTGCACGGGAGCACTGCCCGGGCACCCGCTCCCACAGCCTGTGACAAATCGGCCAGACCGTCCATAATCGCAGCCTGCATCCGCTTCTGATTGGCAGCCAGTTCAACAGTGCGAAAAAAAGCCGGCAATTTACCGTACACAGCAGCGGCAAGCAGGAGATTACCAAGACATTGGGGACGGCGCAAGGCTGCGACCATGCGTTCATCTGCAAGCAGCCGTTGTACCAGATCGACAAGATAAGCAGCCAGTACCGGAGGAAACATCTCCGGTGTCACCCCGCTCTCCGCCCATAACTGTTCTGCGGATTCAGGTGGTTTATTGAAACGGAAATTAAAAAAACCGTGCAGAGCAACAGCGGTTTTCAGGGCCGCCGCATCATCCAGCTGATACTGCTCTTTCAGGTTGACGCTGCGGATGGAGGAAAGCAGGACATGGCGCAGATCCCCCAGACCGATCAGAGGGAAATCCTTGAGCATCTCCCCGGTAGAGCCGCCGTCGTCCGTGACACAGACAATGGAGTGCAGACGGGGAAAGACCTCTTTTAAGCCGGTAAAAGGTGTTTCCTTCCACACCGCACGTCGTGAGTCGCCGCCGACCACATTGGACAGCCCGGTACCCCCGCCCAGAACCACAACCCTGATCTCATCCACGTCGACATTGCGCAGACCGGCCGCCAGCCGCCGCCAGTCCTCCTGCGTACAGCCGGGAACATCTCCGGGCGGTTCTTCGCCGAGAGCAAATGAAAGAACCCGTTCCGTCAGACTCCCCTTACCCATAAAATCAAGGGGAGAAAAGACCTTTTTTGTCACGCCTGCCAAGAGGTCGCCCAAAGGAATATTTGTATTGTTTTCCACCTGAAATTCTGTCTCTTACGTCCTTCTCTCTTATAGCCCCGATAGAAGCAGACCTCTACGTTTATCCTTTCCTTGCCGGTAGCGAATGCAGGGCGGACACGCAGGTCCGCCCCTACACCCTCTTTTCGTCTACAGTCCGGTGGCCTG
>MTKS01000399.1 GCA_004028495.1 Candidatus Electrothrix marina | reverse complement strand
GAAAGCATATTCGGAAGTTTGGATTCTTCTGATCCCTCAATCTGAACACCCCCGCACTCACCACCGTGAGCAAGTACGCCGAGGGAGGCCGACAGGTGGGTGACAAAGACGACCTCGTCAGCACGGCGGATGGTGCGCAGGACGGCTTAATCTTTTACTCGCGGGAAAAAATGCAACAGCAATACAAGGCCCGTCACTTCGGATAACTGTTCAACATCGAAGCATCTTTCGTACGATACAACCTGGAGGAACAGGGTTGCCCCGGTCATGATTTCGGAGAACGCTTTGATCCGGCCGGAGAATGAGGTATTGTAGGGCTGATACCTGATAGCAATCGGATCGGCCCTTGAAGCCGCCGTAGGGAATTGTCTTGTGAAGCTCACGGGGGGGGGTGCATTGCTTGCCTTGTACGTTGACCATCATTATAATTTTGACTCTCTGTTTCCCGGAGCGGGAGAGTTCATTTCATCCGGGATGCACTGTAAGGACTGTAAAGACGGCTCGGTTCAAGACGGACAGTTTTTCTGCGCAACCATCTGAAACAATATGACCACCCACATTATGATTGTCGCCGGAGAGGCCTCCGGCGATATGCACGGAGCCCGACTGGTGGAAGCCATGCTGGCTATACAGCCCGATCTCTCTTTTTCCGGTATCGGCGGAAAGGAACTGACCGCCGCAGGCGTGGAAATGCTTTTTGATGCCTCCAAGCTGGCCGTGGTGGGGATCACCGAGGTTCTGAGTCATCTCGGAGATATCCTGGCGGCCCGTCGAGCCTTGATTCGTCGGATGCAGGAGGATAAACCGGCTCTGCTGATCCTGATCGACTACCCGGATTTTAATCTTCTGCTCGCTGCCAAGGCAAAAAAGATGGGCATTCCGGTCTTCTATTATATCAGCCCGCAGGTCTGGGCCTGGCGCAGCGGGAGGGTAAAAAAGATCGGCCGATTAACTGACCGGGTCGCCGTTATCCTGCCCTTTGAAAAAGATTTTTACGCTGCTCGCGGTGTTGAGGTGGATTTTGTCGGGCATCCGCTCAAGGATACAGTCAGTCGAGATAAGGTTGCCTGCAAGGAGGATTTCCTCCGTACACATAACCTGTCAATTGACCAGGAAACCCGGATTATCGGTCTGCTGCCCGGCAGTCGAACCAAGGAGATCCGTTCGCTGCTCCCTGATTTTCTTGCTGCGGCCCGAATCCTGGTGAGCAGGGAGAGGAACACAAAATGGTTTTTTCTTCTTCCCCGTGCCTCCACAGTCTCTGAGGAATTGCTGCTGGAAAGCGGTCTGGCTGCCTGTCAGGAAAGCACAGAGGGCAAAGTTGATATCCGTGTTCTGAGCGATAACCGATATGACCTGATGGCGGCCTGCGATGCCGTGGTTGCGGCCTCCGGGACAGTGACCCTTGAGCTTGCCATTCTCGGCATACCTACGCTCACAACGTATCGGGTCTCGCCGCGAACGTACCGACTGGGCCGTCTGCTCATCCGTCATATCCGTTATTTTTCCCTAGTGAACCTTATTGCCGAGCAGGAGGTTATTCCGGAACTGCTGCAGGATGCTGTCACACCTGCGGCTATTGCCGATCATCTTCAAGTCATGGTGAATGAGAGCACCTATAGAGAAAAATGTATCCAGGGGCTTGCCGAGGTGGCGGAGAAACTCGGGCCTCCGGGCTGCGCACAACGG
>MTKS01000398.1 GCA_004028495.1 Candidatus Electrothrix marina | reverse complement strand
GTGATGGGTTCGCTCTTTACCCTGCTGGTGACCTTGGTGCTTTCCTTTCCTGTCGCTGTCGCCTCTGCTATCTATCTGGAAGAGTTTGCCCCGAAAAACAGGTGGACCGATCTGGTCGAGGTGAATATCAATAATCTGGCCGCAGTGCCCTCCATTGTCTTCGGCCTGTTGGGACTGGCCGTGTTCCTGAACTTTTTCGGTATGCCCCGCTCGTCGCCCCTGGTCGGCGGGTTAGTTCTCTCTCTGATGACCCTGCCCACGATTATTATCGCCAGCCGGGCTTCGTTACAGGCGGTGCCGCCTTCCATTCGCGAGGCTGCTCTCGGTGTGGGCGCATCCAAGATGCAGACGGTGTTCCACCATGTTCTTCCGCTGGCCATGCCCGGCATGATGACCGGAACCATTATCGGCCTGTCTCGGGCTTTGGGCGAAACCGCCCCCCTGCTGATGATCGGCATGGTCGCCTTTATTGTCGATGTGCCGGCCAGTATCACGGACCCGGCCACCGGTTTGCCGGTGCAGATTTTTCTCTGGGCCGATTCACCGGAACGCGCCTTTGTCGAGCGCACATCCGCTGCCATTCTCGTGCTGTTAACGGTCCTGATCTCCATGAATGGGCTGGCTGTGTATCTGCGGATGAAATTTGAACGGCGGTGGTAATCCTTGAGCTTGCTCTGAAAAGAGTGAAATAACAAACAGAAGAATTTCGTAAAAGAGAACGGAATACGAGGAGAAAAAATGAAGAAAACGTTGTTGATTGCAGCCTGTATGCTGCTGGCTTCTGATGTCTGGGCAGGCGGGAGAGACTATGTTTCTCTTGTGGGATCATCCACAGTCTATCCTTTTGCAACCACTGTGGCGGAACGATTCGGCAAGACCAGTTCCTTCAAAACCCCGAAGATTGAATCAACCGGTTCAGGCGGAGGAATGAAGCTGTTCTGTGCCGGTACCGGTATTGATACCCCGGATATCACCAACTGCTCCCGCAGGATTAAAAAGTCCGAATATGACGACTGTATGAGCAACGGGGTCAAGGAGATAACTGAGGTAAAGATCGGGTACGACGGTATTGTTGTTGCCAACTCAAAAAAAGCAGCCCGTTTTTCGTTGACCAAGAAAGATCTCTATCTGGCTTTGGCTCGCTCTGTGCCCGATCCCAAGGGCGGCAAAACCTTTGTTGATAATCCGTACAAGACCTGGAAAGAGGTGAATCCTGCACTGCCGGATAGGAAAATTGAGGTCATGGGGCCGCCGCCCACTTCAGGAACCCGTGATGCCTTTGATGAATTGGCTATGCAGGGCGGCTGCAAGACCTTTCCGTGGGTGAATGATCTCAAAAAGACTAACAAAGAACAGTTTAAGGCGGTTTGTCAGGCCTTGCGCGAAGACGGTGTTTATATAGAGGCCGGAGAAAACGACAACCTGATTATCCAGAAGCTGGAAGTAA
Source organism: Candidatus Electrothrix marina (assembly GCA_004028495.1). Classification (GTDB taxonomy): domain Bacteria; phylum Desulfobacterota; class Desulfobulbia; order Desulfobulbales; family Desulfobulbaceae; genus Electrothrix; species Electrothrix marina. The sequence goes on along the minus strand of MTKS01000398.1, from coordinate 262 downwards.
ATCCTGATTCGTTAGGGATCTTCGGTTTCAGCTATCTTGATCAGAATGCCGATAAGATTCAGGGTGCTGTTATCGACGGGGTTGCGCCTGATTTTGATCACATCGCCAGCGGTAGCTATTCCATTTCACGCCCGCTGTACATGTATGTAAAAAATTCTCATGTCGGAGCGATTCCCGGGATGGAAGAGTTTTTGTCTGAATTCACCAGCGACCGTGCTTGGGGCGATGAGGGATATCTGTCGGAGAAAGGACTTATCCCCAT
>MTKS01000397.1 GCA_004028495.1 Candidatus Electrothrix marina | reverse complement strand
CGCTCTTCAGAAACCTTACCTGTACCGAAGGTGTTCACATTGATAGAAACCGGCTTGGCAATTCCGATGGCATAGGCCACCTGCACTTCGACCGTGGAAGCCAGCCCGGCCGCAACAATATTCTTGGCCACGTAACGCCCCATGTAGGAGGAAGAACGATCTACCTTGGAGGGATCCTTTCCGGAAAAAGCACCGCCGCCGTGGGAACCGCGTCCGCCGTAGGAGTCGACTATGATCTTGCGCCCGGTTACGCCGCAGTCGCCCACAGGACCGCCGATAACAAAACGACCGGTCGGATTGATGAAGTATTTGGTCTTCTCGTCAATCATCTCGACAGGCAGGGTGGGTTTGATGATCTCCTCCATTACACCAGCCTTGAGATCGGCATAGGAGACATCCGGGCTGTGCTGGGTCGAAACAACCACCGCCTCAATCCGCTTGGGCACGTTATCTTCATATTGAATTGTGACCTGACTCTTGGCGTCAGGCCGCAGCCAAGGGAGCACCCTGTTCTTCCGCACTTCTGACTGCCGCTTCACCAGTCGATGGGCATAGGTGATAGGCATGGGCATGAGCACCTTGGTCTCATCACAGGCATAACCGAACATAAGGCCCTGATCTCCGGCTCCCTGATCCAGATCAAGGCCGGTCCCTTCATCAACTCCCTGAGCAATGTCCGGAGACTGCTTATCAATGGAGGTCATGACCGCACAGGACTGCCAGTCAAAACCCATATCGGAAGAGTTATAACCGATCTCCCGGATGGTCTGGCGGACGATCTCCGGCATATCCACCCAGGCCGAGGTGGTGATTTCTCCGGCAATCATGGCCAGACCGGTAGTAACCAGGCTCTCGCAGGCAACGCGGGCGTGGGCATCCTGCTCCAGAATGGCATCCAGGACAGCATCGGAAATCTGATCGGCCACCTTGTCGGGATGGCCTTCGGAAACAGATTCTGATGTAAAAAGATGACTTGACATAAAAAACTCCGTAGTAAGTTTAAAATAGAGTGTTAACTATCAATTATACGGCTGCTCTCAGCCGATCAGCACGACCGCTGCCCTTCCAGCACGCCTGACGGGCCTGAACAACAAAATCAAGGATTATATCCCATTTATTGAGCGGACTGATCAGGTACAGTCCGTCAATAAAGGAAGAAATTTTTTTCCACCAGCCCGGCGGTATATTCCAAGGCCGCCTTGCGCTGATCAGCGACCTCGTCAAAACGGGCAAGTTGTTTTCGCAGCTCGGCAGGCACGTAAATTCCCGGTACTTCATTATGAAGAAATTCAGCATTGCGAGAGGAGATAAGCGGGAAAATCCCGGGGAACATAAGGATATCTATATGCCGTACCTGTTCCATCATCTGCTCTATCTCGTCGGCGGAAAAAAGGGGCTGGGTCATAGCATAGCGGGCACCGAGAGCAGTCTTCTTCTCAAGCCGCCTGATTTGCAGATCAGGAGAGGCCGGACGAAAACTGAAGGCAGCTCCGATGGAGAAATTGGCCTGCTGTTTCAAAGGACGACCGGCCATGTTCATGCCCCGGTTCATACTGTCCAGCATTCTGATCAGCCCTTCGGAACGCAAATCAAAAACCCCGCTGACCCCCGGTTGATCCGTACCGGCTGCCGAATCTCCGGAAACGGCCAGAACAGCTTCTATCCCGAGCAGATGCGCTTCCATCATCCGGGACTGGAGGCCCAGAGCATTCAAA
>MTKS01000396.1 GCA_004028495.1 Candidatus Electrothrix marina | reverse complement strand
AGCAGGCAGGTGTCCTGTAAAGAATTCGGGCGTAAGGGTACTTCCGGTCGGATTCAGAGGATTATGCACCAGTTTGAAATGATCTCGCATCAGCATATCCACCTGATTGAGCTCCTGCAACGTCCACGGCTTCATCTTGATCAGCAGAGTCGGAAGATTGTACCATGCATTGGAATAATAGATCAGTACATGCCGGGAAAAATCATCCCGGCCCATATTTTTCCAGGCTCGGGCCGCAGTCAGCACCATTTTGGGATAGACATGGTGGTTGATATGCAGGACGCCGTTTTCGCTGAGGTGACTGAAATACTCTTTATAGGCATCCACCGTTTGGAGGTAATTAGGAGAGACCGCTCCGGAGCCCGAGGAAATACTGGCTGAGGTATGATTGGACATCATCTGGATGATGTCATAGATCTTATTGCCGGAGCGGAGAAAACTTCGTCCCTCCCCCTGCACCGCGTTGACCACCGGGTTTGTATAGGGCTCGACGGCATATTTTTCTTTGCCGAGCCGGATAACCGAGCCCACCATTTCCACAGCATCCACCTCGCCGGCACCGAAGGTCACGGCCGCCTTGGTTTCCTGTCCGCCGGCTGCCCCGATGATCAAGACCTTGGCACTGGTGCCTTCTTTCAGCCAATGGGATACATAAACAAAGCGATCCCAAAAGTGGCGTGTGCTTTTTTTCGGCAGATCCTGGCGCAGTTTTTCGTAATCGCCGTCAAAATCATAATAATAACTGGTCTGGGTGCCTCCGTCATAGGCGATCCAGATGTACTTTTCGGCATACCGTATCAGATCAATTCGAGCTATTCGGTCCCAGACAGTTTGAAGCGGAGGTTGTCCCGTCAAATCAATAATACCCCGTTTATTCATATGAAAGGGGATTTCGAGATAATCGTGTTTTTTAGCGAAAAAAGGCAAAACAACAGTAACCGCGCCCAGGATGAGAAGAACTGCTCTGAATTTTTTCGTGCGAGTCAGGATTGCGGCTCCGGCAAAGGTCAGTCCGGATACGACAAAAAGAAGACCGGGACCGCCGAAGCCGGGAATGAGCAAGGGAACCAGGATACAGCCCAAGGCAGCACCGGCAAGATCCCAGGCATAGAGCCGACCGAAGGAGCCTGCATACTCGGTAAACAGCAGGGAAAGAATGAAACCGCTGAGAAAAAAAGGTACCAGCAATCCGGAAAAACTGAGAAACACCTTTGCCGCAAGTGAAGCTACAGAAGAAAATTCTTTAAAATTAACACGAAGGACACAGAGGAGAACAAAAACCCCGATATAACTTATTGCCAGCAATACGGTCAACGGTATAGAGAAGGAAGGCTTCCAGGTAAGGCGATGGGCAAATATTGAGGTCATAACACCGGCAATACCGAATCCGAGCAGGGCCAAGGTGATAACCATGTAGGAGAAATGAGGATACCAAAGGACATCCAGAATTCTGATCAGGGCTAATTCATAGAACAGGGTTGATAAGGCTATAAAGGCCACATACCCCTGGACTGATTTTAACGTATTGTTCACACTTTCATTTTTATTCATTTTTATAAAATTTGCTGAGTGATTATTGTTAACTGGTACATTCTGCGCAACCGCGAGAAGAGCCCATTACATAAATCTCTGTTTTATAACATGTCAATACTAATCAATATACGGCAAAGAAAAATATTCGGTTAATGACGGTAAGGAGGATACGGCGGGGGTGTTCGTGGGCGGT
>MTKS01000395.1 GCA_004028495.1 Candidatus Electrothrix marina | reverse complement strand
AAAAAACAATCGCTCAATTTAGGTAAAGATATTACAGTACAGGTATAAGTAAAAATGGATCCTTTGGTCAGTATAGTTACTCCAGTATTTAATGGTGAGAAGTATTTAGGAGAATGTATTAAAAGTGTTATGGACCAGACTTACTCTAACTGGCAATATGTCATAGTTAACAATAAGAGTGAAGATGGAACCCTTGCAATTGCGCAGAAATATGCGGGTCGTGATTCCAGGATAAAAGTTATAAGCAATGTTGAGCTGCTTCCCGTGATGGAAAATTTTAATTATTCCATTGGAAAAATCTCTCCCAATAGCATTTATTGTAAAATCATTTGTGCCGACGACTGGATATACCCTGAATTCCTTTCTCAAATGATTGAGTTAGCTCAACAAAACCCAAAGATTGGAATTGTATCATCTTATAGATTACATGGGGACACAATAGTCCCGACAGAAGGTATGCCTTATCGGAAAATATTTTTTTCTGGGCATGAAATGGGTCGGATGAATTTACTTAATGGGCCTTACACATTTGGATCACCAACAGCGCTTTTGTATAGGTCTGAGGTTGTTTTGTCTAAAAGTAAATTTTTTAATGAAAAAAGGACGAGTGGTGACACAGAAGCCTGTTATGAAACACTTAAAAAATGGGATTTTGGATTTGTTCCACAAATTTTGTCGTTTAATCGGTTACATGAAAAATCGGTAACTTCAACATCTGAATATCTTAAAACAAATTATCCAGATCATTTATACATGCTTAAAAAATTTGGCGATAGCTTTCTTGAAAAGGATGAACAGCGATGTCGAATGAATGGGCTTCTCAAAGAGTATTATAGATTTCTTGGAAGGAATCCAGCTAGGTTTAATGATAAACAATTCCTTGCATATCATAAAAAATCATTCGAAAACATTGGTCTCAAGCTTGACTTGAAAAAAGTGATATGGTCCTTTCTTATTGAAGGTGCAAAATATCTGTTTTTGAAGATTCCTAAGGTAGTTTTACGAGGACGCCCTTAGGAAAAATAGTTCCGCTTTCAATTCATCACCTATCAGGTTGTATTCAGCAGGTATTCGTACTCCACTTCTGAGTTGATTCTTCTGGCTGTGACAACCGAAAGGGAGCATTTCCTGAATCCTAATCGTTGACATAGGCTGTTTAGGCTAAGATAATAAAGTGTTGAAGGATAAGTTGTCCGTTTCTAAAACTTATATGGCTCCTCGCTATTTTAAATGGGTAGACCTTGATTTATAGAGTTCTCTACGGGAGCATTCCCTATTTCTCGACTATCAAGTTTTTTGATTGAGTAAAATCAGGCCGGAGTTGTTATAGTTGACGGAATATTTAGCCCAATCTGTTAACTTTTAACAAGAGATAGCCCTATCATACTTCACGAGTCCCCTGCATTTATTAAAGAATTTGTCGATGAGCTTGACAGCAGTTTGAAAAAACATGACCCTGACGCCGGGCTTTCCCGTATTCAGAAAAGATGGCTATCATTCTGTATTTTCGGGGTATTGATGATGAACTCTATAAACTGGGCCAGCTTTGAACGTGCCGGTTTTGGCGGATATAAAAAAGCAGCTCTTTCGTGGATGTTTCGTCACGGCAAAATATTCTGGGATCATCTGCTGATCGCAAGTGTCAAGCTTATTTTGCGACGATACGATATTAAAGAGGGCATTGCTGTGTTGGATGAGCTGGACCGGGCCCGTTGTAAAAAGAACAAA
>MTKS01000394.1 GCA_004028495.1 Candidatus Electrothrix marina | reverse complement strand
TTCTCTGTTCACGGTAAGTTATCAGTTAAAGACTGGTTCTCCGTGCTGCTGCTCCGGCAGAGCAATAACCTTTGGAACATTCGGTTTCAGTTCCAGCAATCGTAGAACCGGCTCCTGTCCGCTGAGTGCATACTTCAGAACGATTTCCTTAATATTTGCATTCTGGAGATGCCCCTTCTCCTCTGGAAAATCTGCAGGTGTTAAGCGGAGGGCGCCGTCAACAAAAGCAGCCAGGAAATGGGCAAAGGCCATATTGCCCTTATAATTTTTATGCAGTGTGGCACCGGGGAATTCAATGGTCAAGTTGACATCCCCGCATGTATCAGGTGACCAGGTAAAACTCTGCGTTCGCGGATAATTATCGTTTTCAAGCATGATTTCATCCTCAGCGCATTGAACGGTAATGACCGAGGCATACGGCTCTTCAGTGGCGTCTCTGTTGACTTTCATAGGCCGGTTACTTATTTCGACACGATAATCAGCCTGTCTGTTGATGACCACGGAAGCACCCTGATCAAGGAAGGTGTACAGTGCCGGTTCAAGCGTTAAGGAGCTGCCGAAAACATCCCGCGACTGATATCCATGCACGGTATTCTGCAGAAAAGGCCCGCCGCTCCCCTTGACGAACTTCCAAACAACGCCGTTCTCTTTTTCAAACAGAACACCGATCAGTTTATTTTTATCCACTACTTCGGCCTGAGCAACCACCTGTTCCGTCCATTGTTCCTGAAGAACTGCAGAACTTTCTTTGAGCCCGAATTCCGTCAGGAAATCAAACGGCCCCTCTACAAGCTGCCAGGCAAAAGAGTTCTCATATTTCCCTTTGGCCAGTCCATGCAGGATCCCTACACTCTTATATGCCTTCCCGTACAACGACACTTCATCTTCCGGATTGACGGCTTCACGGAACCAATTACTCACCATCTGAAATGTCTTTTCCTTATACGGGGTGGCGGCTTCCAAGGCATTCAAGGATTTTTGATATTCATTCCAGGCAGAAGCCAGCTCGGTCTCAGAAACAGCAGAACCGGCCTGTTTCTGTCCTGTTTCTGTCCCTATTCCTGTTTTGGTTGCGATTCGCTCGGCTTTATTCAGTCCAAGTTTATTTTTTATCCTGCTGAACCCGCTGGTCATTTTTGCAGCTGTAGCAGAAAGCCCTTTTCCTTCTGCTTTTCGAATTTGTTCAGCCTGCTGCTGTATCTTTTCAAAGGCAATAACGGCTTCAGCCCAAGGCGGCGGACTAACTTTTTTCTCTTTTTGTTGTTCATACTGCGGAAAATCCTCATCACCGGCAAAACTTTCCAGTTCCTTTGCCATCTTTCCGATCAGATTGAAATAAGGATTAGAAGCCTTGGTCATCCGAATGGCAGTTTCCCGCCATTTTTCCGCGTGGTAGCTCCTTATACCGGTAGATAAGTCAACTTCAGCCCCGTCCTCATCGGAGGGTACGGATTCCGACCACGAGTTTAAGCCGCCATCTTCCTCTTCAAAAAGTATTTCCTCATTAACAAGAGAGTTGCGTGCAACGGAAAAGTTCTCGGCAAAGTTATACCATCGGGCAAAAAAAACAGTTTCATACGACTGCCGAAACCGCCGCCGTAACGTATCAAGGATTTTTTCTCCGGCCCATTCTGTTTTTGAAGCGTGCTCAACAGCATCTTTTGAAGACCAGGACCCTGCAACCGGATGTCGTTTCATCGCTTCTGCAGTCATCTTGAAAAATGCATGAATTTT
>MTKS01000393.1 GCA_004028495.1 Candidatus Electrothrix marina | reverse complement strand
TTCCCAACACCGTGCGCATCGGTATCCAAATCACGGTGATCGCCACCCTGGTTATCCTGGTGGACCAAATCCTCAAGGCCTTTTTCTATGATCTGGCCAAGCAGCTTTCCGTCTATGTGGGCCTGATCATCACCAACTGTATTGTGATGGGCCGGGCCGAAGGCTTTGCCATGAGCCATACGCCGGGTAAATCCTTTATCGACGGCTTGGGCAACGGGATGGGCTACGGCTTTATCCTAATGACCGTGTCCTTTTGCCGGGAGCTGCTGGGCAGCGGCACCGTCTTCGGCCATGAGGTTCTGCCCCTGGTCACCGACGGGGGTTGGTATCAGAGCAACGGCCTGATGCTCCTGCCAGCCGGGGCCTTTTTCCTTATCGCCCTGGTTATTTGGGCCTTACGCACGGTGTATCCCAGCCAACAGGAGAAGGAGTGATGCTCCATTATTTTGAAATACTGTTTACCTCCCTGTTTATGGAGAACATGGTGCTCTCCTTTTTTCTGGGGATGTGTACCTTTCTGGCGATCTCCAAGCAGATCAATGCCGCTGCCGGACTGGGCTGTGCGGTTCTGCTCATTCAGGTCATCACTGTTCCCATCAATAACCTGATCTTTCATTATCTGCTCAAGCCGGATGCCCTGTCCTGGGCCGGTTTTCCCGGTCTGGATCTGACCTTTCTCGGTCTGCTGATCTACATCGGGGTTATCGCCGCTGTGGTCCAGATCCTGGAGATGGTCCTTGATCGCTTTCTCCCGGCCCTCTACAACACCCTGGGCATTTTCTTGCCCCTGCTCACGGTCAACTGCGCCATCCTGGGAGGCACCCTCTTTATGGTGGAACGGGAATACACCTTCGGGGAAAGCGTGTTCTACGGCATCGGGTCCGGCGGCGGCTTTCTGCTAGCCGTGGTGGCCCTGGCCGGGATTCGGGAAAAACTGGAATATGCTGATCCGCCTGCTGGCTTACGGGGCCTCGGCCTAACCTTTATCACTGCCGGTCTGATGGCTCTGGCCTTTATGGGCCTGGCCGGAATATCCTTTTAAAAGAGATCACAGCATGCTGGAAATTATCGCCGCTGTTCTTACCTTTCTCGCTCTTCAATTCCTGCTGGTCACCCTGATTGTGCTGGCCAAGAAAAAGCTCCTGCCGGACGGGGAAGTCACCATTGAGATCAACGAAAAAAAAGAACTCCAGGTCAAACCCGGCGGTCGCCTGCTCACCACCCTGGCCAATGAAGAGATCTTTGTCTCCTCGGCCTGCGGCGGCGGGGGCAGCTGCGGGCAATGCCGAGTCACAGTCAAGGAAGGTGGAGGTAGCATACTGCCCACGGAACGGGGCTATATCTCCAGGCGGGAGGCCAAACAGGGCATGCGGCTGGCCTGTCAGGTTCAGGTCAAACGGGACATGAACATCGAAGTGCCGCCGGAGATGCTGGAGACCCGGAAATGGCAATGCACGGTGGTCTCCAACGAAAATATCGCCACCTTTATCAAGGAACTGGTGCTCAAGCTGCCCGAGGGCGAGGAAATGGATTTTCAACCGGGTGGCTTTATCCAGGTTGATATCCCGCCCCATGCCCTTTCTTTTCGGAGCTTTGATATTAACAAAAAATTCTTGGCTGACTGGAGTAAATTCCGCCTGTTCCAGTATAAATCCAACCTGACCATGCCCATCACCAGGGCCTATTCTATGGCGAATTATCCAGGGGAAAAAGGGTTGATTAAGCTGGATATCAAGATTGC
>MTKS01000392.1 GCA_004028495.1 Candidatus Electrothrix marina | reverse complement strand
CTGATCGCCTACCTATTTATTGCCGAAACCGGTAGGGGCACGGCGTGCCGTGCCCCTACGGCCTCGGTGTAAGGTATTTCTTTGTTAAATTCTAACCAATAAAAAACAAGAAACGAGCGAGAAGATGTGTCAGTTAAATGTGGTGATGGAGCGAGAGGGAAAGCAGGAGATCCTAATGGAAGCTATCACGGGCCTAGAGGTTACTGAACAGGGGGTAGTCCTCCGTACTTATTTTGAAGAGCCCATGACGATCGACAATGCCTCTATTAAGAGCATTGATTTTATCGGAGGTTCCGTGGTACTGGCATCAAACCCCTCCGATAAAAGCTGAGGGAAGATCTGAAGATTTAAAAATAACCTGAAAGGAGGCCGAGGAGTCTGCAATGAACGATATTGATAAATTACGAGTAATGCTGCCGCACTGGATTAATCACAACCAGGGGCATGGAGGAGAATTTGCACAATGGGCGAAAAAGTTGACAGCTGATTCTCCTGAGGTGGCTCAGTTGCTTCGTGATGCTGTCCAGTCCTTGCAAAAGGCGCAAAGCTATCTTGAAGAGGCCCTGAGCAAGGCGGGCGGACCTCTTGATGCACCGGGCGGTCAGGGCAAACATGCGCATAATCATGAGCACAATCACAAGCACGGACATACTCATGATTCTGACGATGGCGGCCACCACCACCACTCATAATTTTCCGTGGTAAGGACTCCACTTGCCTGTTCCCATGTCGTATTGGTAGGTCAGTTCCAAGGTGAGCTTAATGCCCTTCTTTTCCGTGCACTGGATAGTGTACAGCAACCGGCCGTTTTGAACCTTTATGAAATAGATTTTCGGGTTGCTCAGCGGGGCATTGCGGGAAGAGGGAAATTTCTTTTTGAATATTTTCTCATAGTTTTCTTTCCACCATTCCTGATTGCTGCTTTTTGCCGCCGCAAGGCTTTGCTCTTGAATTTTGGAGCGGATGTATTGATCCAATTTTTTGAGATTATCATCCCTGTCCGCCTGAGAGGTGCGGATGATGCGTAAGGTCTTCTTATAATGGCCTAAGGAGCTTCTCAAGTCGTTATGGTTTTCCGCCTCGACCGCTTTTCTCAGTTCAAGGCTGACGTTCAGCATAATAACGGTTTGTCCCACCTTGAAAACCGCATCATTATATATCGCGTCGAGAGCCGTGCGCTCCTCTTTCAGCAGATGCAGGGCACTCTGATACTCGTTGATTGCTGCCGCAAAGTCACCTTTTTCATAGGCTTGCCGGGCTGTTTCAAGCTCTTGGTAGAGACGTGAATAGGCCAGGAGGGTTCGCAATTCCTTCCGCCGTTCCGGCGAGCTGATTTCCGGGTATTCATTAAGCAGCCTTTCGGTATTATGCAATTTTTCAGCACATTCCCCCCACTGATCACCGGTAACATCCATGTCTTGCGGGTTTGAGGGATCGCTTTCCTTTTTTTTCAATTTTTGAAAGGAAGCTATAACCTCTTGATATCTTTTTTCAGCCTCGTTGCGTTCCTTGAACTTTTCTTCCTGTCCTGCTTGTGTCCGGATCTCTGTAAGTTTCTCGTTGATCACCTTGATCCGTTTATCCAGTTCCGCATTGGCTGTTGCGGCATGCGGTTCCAACGCTCCGGGTTTTGCAGTTTCGGCTTCTGTAAGCACCTCCTCATACAAGACCAGAGCCTCGGTAAACTCTTCCTTCCGGGCGGCACCGGCAGCCGCATTAATTTTTTTATCAATAGGTTCCAGC
>MTKS01000391.1 GCA_004028495.1 Candidatus Electrothrix marina | reverse complement strand
GTGCTCGGCTGGGTTGCCCATGCTGCCCACGGTGATACTTGGGGGTTGCGCACAAGTCTGTTCCGTAACCCGGTACCGAAAAGACAGCCAAGGCACCCGCAACGATGAAAGAATCACCCCTGTTTGTAAAAAGCTATGATTTCGTTAAATGGCTCATACCCCGAACGGTCAAATTTCCTCGGAATCAGCGTTTTGCCCTTGCCGCCCGTATCCAGCAGCGAAGTCTCGATTTTATGGAACAGCTCTATGTGGCGGCATCGGCGACAGATAAAAGAAACGCTCTTGTTCAGGCGGATACTTTGCTGAAACAGCTCCGTTTTCATCTGCGTTTAGCCCATGACCTTGAGCTGCTTTCCCTGCGTCGTTACGAACATGCCTGCCGACAGATCGAGGAAATAGGTCGTCTGCTCGGCGGCTGGATCAGAAGCATACGTTGAATGCCATAAAATACCCCTTGCCTGCTCCGTGATTCATTTATATCATAGGCAGACTATTTTCTTTGCAGCTCAAGGGGAAAAAACGCTGTGTGCGATTTGCGATAATCCCCAGACCATATTTTTTAGGAGCCTTGTTTTATGAGTAGCCCGAATATCTCCGCTGTCATCCTTGCCGCCGGTAAAGGCACCCGCATGAAATCCGATCAGGCCAAGGTGCTGCACGAGCTTTTTTTCAAGCCTATGCTCCATCATGTACTGGATAGCGTGACAGCAACCGACATCGGGCAGATTGCGGTTATTGTCGGCCATCAACGGGAACGAGTACTAGCCTCATTGCAGGAGGCTCCGATTCCGTATCAATTCACGCCGGTGGTGCAGGAAGAGCAGCTGGGCACCGGGCATGCGGTGCTCTGTGCCGAGTCGGCCTGTGCATCTGCTGATTTGGTGATGATCCTGTGCGGTGACACCCCGCTGATCCGCCCCGAAACCCTCCAGACTATGATTGACCGGCATCAGGCGAGCAAGTCCGTACTCACCCTGATGACCACGGTGCTGGATGATCCTTTCGGTTACGGCAGAATCATCACTGATGCGGAAGGCGGCGTTGTTGCCATTGTCGAACAAAAGGATGCAACAGCGGAGCAGCGGGCTCTTCAGGAGATTAATGCAGGTATTTATCTTGTTGATGCGGGTTTTTTGTTTTCCGCCTTGCAGCAGGTGGGCACGGATAACAGTCAGGGCGAAGTCTATCTGACCGATATCGTCTCCATTGCCACCAAGCAGGGGCATCGGGTGGAAAAATTTGTCCATACGCCGGCCATTGATGTACTGGGGGTGAATTCCAGGGTGGAGTTGGCACAGGCCCATCATGAGCTGCAACTGCGTCATAACCGAGAGGTCATGCTCAGCGGGGTGACCATGTATTTCCCGGAAAGCATCCTTATTTCAACGGATTGCCGGATCGGTCAGGATGCTGTGCTGCACACGGGCGTGCAGGTCACAGGTGCGTCGGTTATTGGGAAAGAAGTGGAGATTGCTTCAGGAGCGGTCCTGCATAGCTGTCAGATCGGCGATAAGGCTGTGATCGGTGCCAACAGTGTTTTGAAAAATTGCATTGTGAAAGAAGGAGAGCAGGTTCCTCCCTTGACCTCTCGTCTTTCATGAGAGACAGGATGCCGCAAAAGGAAGTTTTATAACCTGTAATTAAAGGTATTCGTGCTCCGCTCCTGAGCTTATTCTTCCGGCTGTGACAGTCAAAATCGCTGTAAGGCAGGTATAACTTACCCATTTGCGTACCCCTTCATCCTTTG
>MTKS01000390.1 GCA_004028495.1 Candidatus Electrothrix marina | reverse complement strand
ACCTATGATATCGGAAGAAGTCTTCATCGCCTCCACAAGCGACTCATCCCAGGACCGCCCCGGAAGACTGCAATCAAAGCCGATACATCCCCAGAGCTGTTTATAGACATAAACAGGCAGGATAAGATAGGTGCGTATATTGTTATTTTCAAACTCCTCTCCGAGAAAAGAGGGCAGATCGGCATCCGGCCCTGTTATCGCGTCCTCAGACAACAGTTTGATCGGCGGCTTCCACATCGCCAGCAAATCAATACTTGAACAGGTAATGGTGTTATGGGTTTTGTACCAGGTATAATGGCGTCGCCGAGGGATCTGGGATTCAAAGGTTTTTAAGTAAACATGCTCGCTGTCGATATTCTCTCCCAGATATTTGAGCACATCCTTTATAATCTCTTCCCAATCATCTGTTTTAAGAAAAGATTTCGCAACATAATTCATCGAACTCAAAATACGGTCCCGCTGCACCAGATTGCGCCCCGTTCGCTGTTGGGCGGCAAGAGATTCCTTTAAGAGGCTGTTTGTACGCTCCAGTTCCAAAGTCTGCTGCTCCAGCTTCTGCCGGGCAGCCTGCATATCCAAAGCATTATTGACCCGAGCGCAGAGCTGGGCCTTGTTGACCGGCTTGCGCAAAAAATCCACAGCCCCTTCTTCAAAGCCTCGATACTCGTTTCTTTCCACCCCTGTCGCAGACAGGAAAATAACCGGTATATCTTTTGTTTTCTCATCTTGTTTCAGTTCGTTACATACATCAAACCCGTTCATATCAGGAAGGTTAATATCAAGCAGAATAAGATCGGGCTGTTCGTCGTCCGCAAGTTGCAGGCCGCATTGACCGTTTTGCGCTTCCAGAACCTTATATTGTTCATGTTCCATAATATATCGCAAAATAGCCAAAATCAGAGGATCATCATCAATCAGGAGTATACAGGCCTTTTCGGTTTTCATAAATCATATAAAAAAAGCAGAGAACAAAGGACGCAGGCGGCAACAGCTTCCGTAAATATTTATCGATAAAATAAATAGTTAAAACACACGCACCGGCTGTTCACAGCGCAATACCCGACAGGTGCCGTCATTTCGAAGCACATCTGACCGGACTGACAATACATTTTTTTGTTTATTTCAGACACTGTTATTGCTAACATGTAATGTTTCGAGAAACAAGATTTATTCGTCTCACGACAGGTGACGGCAAATGGAATATTACCCGTAAAAACAAAAAAAATTATGAAACAAGTAGTCATTGTTGATGATGAACCGGATCTGCTCCTCAGCATCCGGGCCGGATTTGAAAGAAATGATCGTTTTCAGCTGATGACAGCAGCAAACGGCATGGAAGCACTTGACATTCTTGACAACAATGTTGTTGATCTGGTCGTGACCGACCTCAGAATGCCGAAAATGGACGGGGTGGAACTCCTTGCCGCCATGAGTCAGTCCTTTCCGGAGGTCCCAAGTATTGTCATGACGGCCTTTGGCACTTCGAGCCTGGAACAACAGCTGAAAAAGGCCGGAACACTAAACCTCCTGGAAAAACCTCTAGATATCGAAACCCTTGAGCAGGCCATCTATAATGCCTTGAATTTTTATCAAAATCGCGACGGAGGTGTGAGGCTGGATATCTTTCTCCAGCTTGTTGCCATGGAGAAAAAAACTGTTCACTTAAAGGTCTTCGGCTTTGACAACCGACACGGCAGTTTCTTTTTCAGCAAAGGCTATCTCATTGATGCGGAACAAGACGACCTGACCGGTGAC
>MTKS01000389.1 GCA_004028495.1 Candidatus Electrothrix marina | reverse complement strand
GGCAAGATGGCCGAAGTTAAAACCAAGCCCGAATTATGCTCTAATTTTTTTTGTTCAGGCTGTACCAAAACCCCTCCCCCCACATTACGAAACAAATTGCAATGATTCATTGTGGATGGAAACAAAAACATGCTGAATCTAAAAAGTAAACAAAATTTTAACATTATAACAGAAAAACGTGCTCATGCCGATATCACAGGGCTAAATCAGAGTGCGCAGTGATGCGGATTACAGGTCGGGGTTGAAGGTTCGAATCCTGAACCATAGACCGAGAAGAAGCATTCCCTCTCAACATAGGCTGAAGGAACCCTGCCTTTGCTCCATGGAAAAGAAACAGCTGGCGGCAGGATGAAGAAAAAAGAAAACTTGCCCAGAGCACCGTTTGCGGGTATTGGTTTAAAAACTCCGCTCAACACAACAGAAGACAACAGGAAATAAAACAACAATGAAAACAGAACTATACACCTGCGGCGTCCTGACCCTCAGCGACAAAGGAGCCAGGGGCGAACGGGAAGACACCTCCGGCCCCATGCTCCAGCAGCTACTTACAGAACAGGGTTTCAGCGTAACAGCCTATCAGATTATTCCAGATCAACAGCTCCTCATTCAAGCCGTTCTGACAAACTGGGTGGATGAAAAGAAGATTGACCTAATCATCACCACCGGCGGTACAGGGGTCTCCCCCAGTGATCGGACACCGGAGGCCACCCGCCGGGTCATAGACCTGGAGATTCCGGGTATTGCAGAGGCCATGCGTCAAGCAAGCCTTGCCAAGACCAAGCAGGCCATCTGGTCACGGGGGATTGCCGGAATTCGCAAAGAATCCCTGATCATCAACCTGCCAGGCAGCGAGAAGGGAGCAAAAGAAAATATCGAGGCGGTCCTGCCCGCCCTTGCGCACGGCTTATACAAGCTCAAAGGCGGGACAGCTGATTGCGGACAGAAAACAGGGAAGGAGGGTTAATTCTCCTCAAGTCCGTTGATAACAACCTGCGACTCGCCTTCCCGTGCAGCCAGCACCTCGCCGATCAGGAAGGGTTCTTCACCCATTGCCTTGAAATGCCGCATAGCCGATTCCGCATCCGCCTCGTCAACCACCGCCATCATCCCGATCCCCATATTAAAGGTCCGGTACATTTCCGCCTCCGGTACTTGGCCCTTTTCCTGAAGAAAGGCGAAAATCGGCGGTTTTTCCCAACTTTCTTTGTCAATCACGGCCCGACAGCCCTTGGGCAGAACTCTGGGGATATTATCAATAAACCCGCCGCCGGTATTATGCACCAGACTGTTGATCGGGTAACTGTTCAACACCCCGAGCACGCTCCGGACATAGATCTTGGTCGGTTTAATCAGCTCTTCCCCGACAGTGCAGCCCAGCTCCGCGACCTCGTCATCCACGGTCAGTCCCTGATCCTCAAAGATAATTTTCCGTACCAGAGAAAAACCGTTGGAATGAAGACCGGATGAGGCAAGGCCGATAATCTTATTACCGACCCGCACACTGCTGCCGTCAATAATTTTATCGCGATCAGCAATGCCCACGGAAAAACCTGCCAGATCATAATCCCCAGGCTGATAAAGGCCCGGCATCTCGGCGGTCTCTCCCCCGATCAGGGAGCAGTTGGCCTGCTTGCAGCCTTCCGCGATTCCCCTGACCACATCCGTGGCCTCATCAAGATCAAGGGAGGAGCAGGAAAAATAATCAAGAAAGAACAGCGGCTTCGCCCCGCTGACAATAATATCGTTCACGCACAAACC
>MTKS01000388.1 GCA_004028495.1 Candidatus Electrothrix marina | reverse complement strand
GAGCGCGGCGTCCGGCCGATGGGACTCTGATCGATATCAATAACCTTATCCAGCTGCTCCAGCCCGTGCAGCAGCCTGGGATTGTCGCCATCCTGAAGCACTGCATGCGCCTCTCGGTACAGGGTCTCCATAACCAGGGAACTCTTGCCCGAGCCCGACACCCCGGTGACGCAGGTCATCACGCCCAGAGGAAAACGCACAGTCAGGTCGCGGAGATTATTGATGGTGGCCCCCTTGACCGTCAGGCCGTACTTGCCTCCCTTGCGTACTTTCCGCCGTTTCTCGGGCACAGCGATGGTTAACCTGCCAGAAAGATAGCCGCCGGTCAGCGATTCCTTGCAATCCAGCAGGCCGGGGACCGGGCCGGAATAAAGGATCTCGCCGCCATGCACGCCCGCGCCGGGACCGATATCCAGGATATGGTCTGCCGAGGCAATGGTATCGGTATCATGCTCCACCACGATGACCGTATTACCGAGATCGCGGAGGCTCAACAGGGTCTTGATCAGCTTATTATTATCACGCTGGTGCAGACCAATGCTCGGTTCATCCAGGATGTACAAGACCCCGGCCAGCCGCGAGCCGATCTGGGAGGCCAGCCGGATCCGCTGGGCTTCACCGCCGGACAGGGATCCGGCCTTGCGCTCCAAAGACAGATATCCCAGCCCCACCCCGTGCAGAAAACCCAGCCGCTCCTGCACCTCCTTGAGCACGGGTTCGGCAATGACCTGATAGCGACCTCTGAACTCCATGCCTGCCAGCTCCGCAATGAGATGATCGATGGACATCCGGGTGAGATCAACAATGGAATGGCCCCCCACCAACACAGCCAGGGCCTCGGGCTTGAGCCGGTCCCCATGACAGACCGGGCAGGGCTGCTCCTTCATAAAGCGGGCCGTCTCCTCCCGCACCCTGGACGAGGTGGTCTCCAGGAAGAGGCGATCCATGCGGGGGATAACCCCCTCAAAGGGGATCTGAGAGACCAGATGCCTGCTGCCCCGGCTGTAGCGGAATTCGATGCGCTGCTTACCAGAACCGTAGAGAAAAACCTGTTGTACCTCATCAGAAAGTTTGTTAAAGGGCGTTGCCGGATCAAAATCGTAATGGGCGGCCAATGCCTGAATCCACTGGGCATTATGGGTGGCCAGCTTACGCCGCGACCAAGGGGCAATGGCCCCTTCATCCAGAGGGAGGCTCGGGTCAGGCACGATGAGCTGCTCTGCAAAAACCTGCTTGACCCCAAGACCGCTGCATTCCGGGCAGGCCCCCTGGGGATTGTTAAAGGAGAACAGCTGGGTGGACAGTTCCTGCACCGAGATGCCGCAACTATGGCAGGCTGCTGACTCGGAAAACAATACCTCCTCGCCGCTGTCCGGGAACTGGACCAGCATGGTGCCCTCACTCAGGCCCACTGCCGTGGACACCGATTCATCCAGCCGCCGCCGAATACCCGGCTTGAGCACCACTCGATCCACCACTACCTCGATGGAATGAAAAATATTTTTCTTGAGCTTGATCTCTTCACTGAGAGGCCGAACCTCACCGTCCACCCGCACCCGGACATAACCGTCCTTGCGTAGTTCCTGAAGGATCTGCTCGTGACTGCCCTTTTTGCGAACCACCAACGGGGAGAGCAGAATGACCTTCTCCGGTCGCTCCGCTCCTTCAGAACGATTCAGCAGAGTATTGACCATATCCTCAATGGATTGAGAACTGATGGCCTCCCCGCATTTCGGGCAATGGGGCTGCCCGGCCCGAGCAAAGAGCAGGCGC
>MTKS01000387.1 GCA_004028495.1 Candidatus Electrothrix marina | reverse complement strand
TTGCCCTTCGCCCCTTGGGGATCATCGTGCGTCACAGGGGGATTACTCTTCGCCCCTTGAGGAGAGTGTATCAGAGCAGGAGGAGAATAAGAATGCTAGCGCAAATCACGGAACGAAGCCTTTGGCGCGTCCTCTAACTCATTTTTGTTAGATTTTTTTCATACGGTATTCGATTTCAACAATGAATTTTACTGTAGCTGCAATTATAATTGGTCGTGCATATTCAGGTCCGGTGAACTTGTGCTCCCGTGACCAGAAAGAGGCATTCTGCTTCGAAGATTGTATATTTTAGCTACGATCTCTTTTAGTTCAGAAGGTAGTGCAGATTCGTTCTTATACTTGTCAAGGAAACTGCCTAAAGTTTGGTTTTGGATGTTCGGACTGTCAATGATATCCTTTGCTGTGGTTTCTATAATGTTGGCGGCGGCATGAAGGGCACCCGATGGATCATCATTTTCCAGGCATCGCTCCATTCTTCCTATCAATGACACCACATTGGGATGTGCCAATTCATCGAATTTACCGATGACCTTGGTGTTATATTCTTCCACCTGATCGTATATACTGCACTCTAAATAGTGACATGCCGTTATGTTATACCATGCATACCGCCAGTCGTTTTCAAGCTTTTCCTCTTCTGCTCTTCGGTGCCCGATTCCTTTATCTATTCCATCAAGATATTTCATCATGTGACTTGCATAGTAATGAAAGAACTTGAAAGATACCTCGGGGCAAAAATTCCCAATCGAGCTTAATTTATCATCAATGATAGTCATGCTAGTGTCGTCTTCAGCAATAACAGGCCGTAGACCTGATCTTTCCCACAATATATCCAATTCATCTTTCTTGTCTGAGCTAATGGATGTAATCATGCCTTCTCGCCCAAGTATATCAATGCTCCCATAATACCTTGGACACCTATGCACGTTTGCATAGGGGCATAGGGGCGGTACGTTCGCCTCCGAGCTTTTTCTCCTATACCAAGAGGAGTCAGGAATAGTAACAGACATCATTTATCTCTTCTGAAATTTAACAAACGATTATAAAACGTTATGTTATCGACGGTCAGCGTATTTGTCAAAGTTATGGTGAAACAAGAACCTGCCGCAAAAACCGTCCGGTAAACGACTCCGGCACCTTTGCAACCTCCTCCGGCGTGCCGCAGGCAACCACCTGCCCGCCCCCGTCTCCGCCTTCCGGGCCGATATCAATAAGATGATCCGCCGTCTTGATCACATCCAGGTTATGCTCAATCACCACCACGGTATTGCCGCTGTCCACCAGCCGGTTGAGGACCAGCAGCAGGTGCTGAATATCCGCCGGATGCAGGCCGGTGGTGGGTTCGTCCAGGATGTACAGGGTCTGGCCGGTGGAGCGTTTGCTCAGCTCGCGGGCCAGCTTGACCCGCTGGGCCTCGCCCCCGGACAGGGTCACTGAGGACTGGCCCAGGGTGATGTACCCCAGCCCCACATCCAGCACCGTCTGAAGCCGGTTCTTGATAGGCGGGATATTCTGAAAAAAATCCAGGGCCTCTTCCACGGTCATCTCCAGGATATCGGCAATATTCTTACCCCGATATTTAATCTCCAGAGTCTCCCGGTTATAGCGTCTGCCCTGACAGGTCTCGCAGGTGACGTAGATATCCGGCAGAAAATGCATGGCAATACGCAGCACCCCGTCACCCTCGCAGGCCTCGCAGCGGCCCCCCTTGATGTTGAAGCTGAACCGACCCAGCTTATAGCCCCGTGCCCTGGACTCGGGCAGCCGGGCCAGCAGCTCCCGGACTGGGAGTGAGCACCCCGGTATAGGT
>MTKS01000386.1 GCA_004028495.1 Candidatus Electrothrix marina | reverse complement strand
ACATTATCTTTAACCGGGCCTACTCACCGGAAAATATTTTCCAAGAGATGTCTCCTGCCGGCAAAGAGGGTCTATGTCTTGAGATCAACGATTTTCATTGGCAGAGCACACGAATTAACGACATGACAGAAGAAGAAATCCTCCGGTATGCACTTGATGATGTGGAGCGGCTTGGCTTCTTCAAAAAGCATTCCCTCCGCCACTCCAAGTTTATTCGCCTGAAGAACAGTCTGCCGGTTTATGGTCTGGATTATGAAAGGCTATTGACAGCCCACAACCGCAGTATAGAAAAATTCAAAAACCTCTATGTAGTCGGGAGAAGTGGCGGGGCTTTTTTCTGTATGTCACCCGGCGCCGCAAATCAAGGATTGAAAACAGCGGAGCATATCCTGTCGCAAGTATGATGGCATAATGTTATAAAGTCCATGCGACAACTCTTTCTCCCCCTGGGTCTCATTCTGGCAGCAATTTTCGCCCTTATGCCGCAGGCCGGTCGTCCCTGCAAAACAGTGCGGGTGAATAATTCCAACAGGTTATAGCTTTCGCCTTCCGGGGGGGCGTAATCGTGATTTCAGCTGGTTACATAGCGTAACAGAGGCGTATTTGTAAACCTGCATTGCTTTGTAGGGACTACCCGCCTGCTGGCCAGGGTCAATAATATGCACGTTATCAATGAGGATACCACTGATGTCACGATCATCGGCACCTATCACATGGATCGGATGATCCTGCGCCTTTTGCAGAGTCATATCCGCGATAATGACGTTCGAGGCAACGATCTGGAATATTTCCGTGGTCACATAATTTCCATCCAGGGTAACAGCGCTGCGATTGCCACCCGCAGAACGAACAGTGACATTATCCGCTGTAATGCGCAAATATTCACCGTTCAGGTCATATGTCCCGTTATTGACCAAAATAATGCTATCACCACCGCTGTTTGCCGCCGTCACGGCGGCCACAAGCTCACTGACCGTACTGACAGAGACCGCCGCTGTACAAATGCCCCGCAAGGAAACAACGAGAAAAAAAGCAAGAGTTATGCGAGCAACAAGCCAGCTGGGCATTTTCCATCTCCTTTCTGAGAAATTTACAAGCATGTTATGCTCCGGGCGATTGACGGCGCTCCTTCATCCCTTTTCTCATATTTTTTCAGCCAATGCCGATTCAAGCGTTGCGCCGAAGGCGGACGCAGCAGTCGGACTGGTTCTGTCCCAGCTTGTTAATTCCTGGTTTTTATATTTTCGATAAAATCGCGTTAAGGCCTCTTTATCCTCAGCGTTGAGCGCATCAACAACAACACGCCCGCCAAAATTCTTAGAAAACCTGGGAATATACCCCAGGGGTTCATGTATTTGCGCAAGATATCCGGCAATGCGCTGGCGCCCCCCTTCACTATCGCCTGGGGTTCCGCACACAACAAAGGAGCCGATGACCCTTTGTTGCGATTGCAGTGATTCCCGCTTGGCGAATTCTTTCAATTTCGCATGAACGCCTCCGATCCAGACTCCGGACCCCAGGATAAGCAGCGCATCTTCTGCTAAAACATCTTTCAGGTTCGCTGTCTCAAGATTGACCAGGGTAACGTTGGAACCGATTCCGTTCTTGATCCACATCGCGGTATCGTACGTCGATCCGTATCGTGTTGCATAAACAAGAGCGACGGGTTTATCCTGCGGGATGTTTTTCTTGATGCTGCATCCGAAGTTGAATGCCAAGGCTAACCCTGCTGTAACTTTGCACGACCCTTTTCAAAAAGGATCTCCGGTCAATACGATCTGTTAAAGTAACCATACATTTATTTCCTGTAGATTTATCT
>MTKS01000385.1 GCA_004028495.1 Candidatus Electrothrix marina | reverse complement strand
ATGCAATCTCTCTTGACGGTTGAGGATATATTATGAACAGAGCGAGAAAGAAATTTTGGGACTTCACGATAAATGATCATGAGTTAAAGGAGATCATTTTGCTTGGACTTCTGACAATTATAATTGTCTTCCTCTTGAGTTCAGCATTTGACAGAGCCGCAGAAAAGACCGTGATAAATATTTCCAGCCTATCGACGGTATCCTATTATGAAAAAATATAGAGAATATTGAGTCGTGAAATCAATGGGTTCGGACTCGATTGATTTCTGATAGATCAAAAGGATTCAGGCCATTTCATGGAAGTATGCATGATTCGCAGCATGATACCACTACCGTCCTGTTCAAAACAGGGGATAAACATACGGCAAGTCCGCTGACAATCATCTCTCTGGTGCCCGCAACCGACGTGTCAAGATTGTTTTTTGCAGCCTGAGCGATCTGCTGCGGGAGGACTACTGTTCAATCCCTACCCCACCGGGCAGTACCGCCCCTGCCGTAAACCGCTTTTTCCTTGACCACACAGGGCGTTCTGACTATTCTAGCGAAATATTTTCAGACGCTCATAACCGAGCTTAAGAGGGAACCCGGTGCGATTCCGGGACGGGCCCGCCGCTGTAACCGGGGACAAAGGCCGCATCAAGCCACTGCATCATATCATGCGGGAAGGCGCGGTCAGGAGGATGATCCGGAAGTCAGAAGACCTGTCTGAAGAAAAGTCAGTTCGACCCGCCGTCAACGCGGAACAACTGAGCATTGCCCGCCTTCATGGACAGGAAGGGTCGGGTGAAGTGTATTCGTGGATAAAAAAGGGCATCCCCGGATCTGTACTCTACAGATCCGGGTTTTTTTTTGCCCGCACGCCAGGGCGATATACGACCCTCGGCAAAGAACAAATACCCTTTTTCCTGAACTTTACCATTGAGAACATAAATGTATACAACCTCCTTTTTCCTTATCATAACCCTGCTCTCCTGCGCCTTGCCCCTGACCGGGCTGGCCCAAGATGAAAAGAACAATTTCCCCCAGCGGATCGTCTCCCTCGGACCGATCAATACCGAGAATGTTTACCTGCTCGGGGCGGAAGACCGGTTAGTCGGCAATACCAACTATTGCGTCCGACCGGAGGCAGCCAAGAGCAAAGAAAAGATCGGTTCTGTGATGCAGGTCTCCATTGAAAAGATCCTCAGCCTGCGCCCGGACCTCATTCTTGCCACCGGCCTGACTTCACCGATCCAGCTAAAAAAATTCCGTAATCTCGCCTGCGGGTGGAGCAGTTTCACCAGTCCTCCTCTTTTGTCGAGATATGCGCTCAGTTCCGTCAGATCGGTGCCCTCCTCGGCCTGAAAGAACGGGCTGAAGAGGTCATCTCGCAGGCCGAGAAAAAAGTGGGCGCAGTGGCTGCGGCAACGGCTGACCTTCCCCGCCCTAAGGTTTTTCTCCAAATCGGTTCCCGCCCGCTTTTCGGGGCAGCACCAGACTCTTTTACCCATGACTTTATCGCCCTGAGCGGAGCGGAAAACGTCATCGGAGAGCAACAGCACGGCACGGTCAGCTACGAAAAAATTCTTATGAAAAACCCGGAGGTGATTATCATCGCCATGATGGGCAGTGAAAGCGGTATTGCTCAGGAGGAAAAAAAGAAGTGGCAGGGCTTTCCCATAGCGGCTGTCCGGAACGATCAAGTGCATGTGGTCAGCCCGGATCTGGCGTGCAGCCCATCTCCGGCCACCTTTGCGGAAACGCTCTCTATTATGGCCAGCCTGATTCATCCGGAACTCAGCCCGCCTGAAGACACCAAGGTCTCTGAGCAAGAAAAAGAATAAACCAA
>MTKS01000384.1 GCA_004028495.1 Candidatus Electrothrix marina | reverse complement strand
GGTCGCCGCCGAAGAAAAGCACCTGCACCTCCATATTGTCCTTCAGGAAATTAATATTATCGCCGAGCTGCTCTCTGGTCAAAAAGATCTGCTCATAGGATGAGGTGTCCATGAAATGAAACTCGTCGTCCTGGGAATAGAGATACTGCATGGTGCGTTCTTCCAAGTCCGGCTTTTCAAATTTATCATTGGACCGGTAGGTCTGGGTGAATTGGTTGCCGGAAATCATGCTGCGCATTTTGGTACGGTACAGGGCCTGCCCCTTACCCGGTTTGGAGAATTCAAAGTCTATAATAATATAGGGATCCCCGTCGATCTGAACCTTCAGTCCTTTGCGCAAATCTGATGCTGTGTACATATGTTTATCCTGATAATGTTGTCGTGATTAAAATTGATCGGCTGAATAAATAGAGACCTAATGTTACGGGATAGCCCTGTTTTTTGCAACCTTTCCCTATCTTTTCTTGTCAAGAGGCGGGAACTCTTTTACATTGAACGGATTACTTCTATTGAACAGATATCTTTGTCGATCAGGACGTTTTCAGGATTGTACGGGATACAGGATAACAGGACAGGATGTGAAGCTTATGATCAGGGCAGGCATACTTTCAGACACCCATCTCAGCACATTAAACCGGGAATTTCTTCAACGTGCGAAGCAATGCTTTTCCGACTGCGATGTGATTATCCATGCAGGTGATCTTACTGATGTCTCGTTGCTGGAGGCATTCCCGGACAAGACCGTCCATGCGGTCCACGGCAACTGCTGTAACGGTGAGACGCGGGCTGCCCTGCCCGGCCAAAAGACTTTTCAGCTCGGTAACTTTACCGTCGGCGTGACCCACGGCAACCGGTTAGGCAGGCATGCCGATACTATTGAGGCCAGCCTGTGGAATGTCTTTCCTGAAGCGGACTGCATGATTTATGGACATACCCATAATGCGGTCTGTCACCGCACTCCGGGCGAGCAGGGGAAACTGATTATCAATCCCGGTGCGTTTCAGATGAACGGCAGGTACGGGATGCCCTGCTGTTATGCGATCTTAGAGGCTGGTGAGCGGTTGAAGGGGTCGCTACATGAGTTGCCGTTGGGGTGAGGGGATTGGATAAAAGGCGCTGCACTGTGCAGTAGAACAAAAAGAAAATAGACTTCAATATAGATAAAAAGATGACATTGGATTGGAATTGGTTTTTTGCAGCCTTTGCTCAGTGTGGTGCCGCATTAATCGGCATAATCTCTGCGTTTATTATTTCAAAATTACTCGGAGAAAACGACAAATATGAATATATCATTAAGGAATTAGAACATTCATCCATTAAGAAAAATGAATTGCTTAAAAAAATATCTCTTCGACACTTTGATTGGCACGACAGATTAAATATTAAATATGATTCTGCCATAGAAGACGCTATAAGAGAAGATCAATTTTCAGATTTAACTGATGAAGAAAAATTAAAGAATATTTTTTCTCTCATCCCAGAGTTACTGAGAGTTGAGAATTGTATATCATACCTCAACTCTCGAATAAATGAGACGTAGGCCGTCTAAAACGGCTATTTTTTTTTGCCCAACTTTTGGCCTCGTATAATAATAAAGCAGTCCCTCTCCCATTCTACATAGTTCATTAGTCACGACCCTCCCTTTTAAAAGTCAACCATCCGATGTTACACAATATCGGACTGAGTCTAATCATGAGATTCATGCAAAAATGGCGTCAAAATGCGTCGTGATTTTGCCAGTTTTTTCTTGTTCATCAGAGGGCCATTCTTTTTTCTGCAACCTGATTGATTCATTAAGTTTTACCGGTTTTTTCGCCCGGCTTTTGGGCCTTGGAATGAG
>MTKS01000383.1 GCA_004028495.1 Candidatus Electrothrix marina | reverse complement strand
CAGGGTGATCCAGCCGAACAAATTCTTTCAACGGATCATTTCCCTGTATGCGGCTCATACCCGCAACCTGATCGACATGGGAGCCGGAGCGCAGATTGTGGCTGTCGGACGCAGTGATAAGCAGCTGCCTGAGCTACCCACGCTCAGCTTTCGCGATGACCCGGAACGCCTGCTGGCCCTGAAGCCGGACCTCGTCCTGATTCGCCCCATGCTCAGCCGTTCGTATCCGCACATGGTGGAAAGCCTTGAGGCAAACGGTGTGACCGTGGTTTCGCTCCAGCCCACCTCTGTGGATGAAATGTTCCGGTACTGGGAAAACCTCGGCATTCTGAGCGGGCATCAGGATGAGGCATCGCAAATGATCGCCCGCTTCGGTGCCGGGCTTGTGGAAATCAACCGACAGGTGGAGCGCATTCCTGCTGAAAAGAGAAAAAAAGTCTACTTTGAATCCATCCATAAGCGGATGAAGACCTTTGCCCCGGAGTCTATGGCAATGTTTGTTTTGGAATCTGCCGGCGGAATCAACGTGGCTACGGACGCTGTCCAGGTGCGCAAGAGTAATGTTGCTGCGTACGGCAAAGAGCGTATCCTGTCTCAGGCAAAGAAGATAGATGTCTTTCTGGCCCAGGAAGGGAGGATGAATAAGGTCACTGCGGAAATGATCAAAAATGAACCCGGTTTTCAGGTTATTAAAGCGGTGCAAGAAGGTCAGGTTTTTCTTGTTGATGAAAAATTGGTCTCGCGCCCGACGTTGGGGCTGTTGGAGGGGATGCAACGGGTTTTTACTCTTCTCTATCCCGACGAGGGATTGAGCGGGACAGAGGGAAATGGAGGGGGAGCTGATCGACGTTGAGGAGAACTCAACGATCTCCTCATGCTGTCGTTGATATTCAGGGATGAGCCAAGTTGACGTCAGGAGGATAATCCGAGACGGTTTTTTGCTTCATCTTCCGTCATCCCGGAATCGACAAGGGCTTGTATCGCCTTAGCTAAGGCATTGTCCTTCTCCGCCAGGGCTTTGGCGTGTTCCTTCAGGGCTTCGTTCTTTTCGGCCAGAACCTTTCCCTGTTCCTCAAGAGCCTTTTCTTTCTTCAGGACGGCCCGTTCCTCCGCATGCCAATCAGCAGCGGCCTGATCATAAGGGAAAAGAGGGAGGTGGGGAAGTACAACTTCGTTCAGATACTGTTCGATCCTCTGCCGTCTCCGGGAAACGGGCAGACGGCAACATCCGAACCTAAGCTCATACCAGACAACAGCGGCTGTGGCGACTTCATGATAATGCCGCTCAAGTTGCTTCATGACCGAAGAATTAGGCTGAGGTCTCAGCGGTTCGGAAAGAATATTCGTGTCGAGGAGGTATCTCGGCTTTACCATGAGGCTTCTCTTCCCGGTGAGGTTTCCCGAATTCCGGAAAATACCTCCTGGCAGTCATCAAGTTCATCAGCGTACTGATTCCGAAACTTCTTCAGTGCTTGGAAGAAATCCTGTTTCGGAGCGGAATGGAGTGATTGATATTCCGCAACGGAAACCAGTATCGCAACAGGTTCTCCATCCCGGATCAGTCTGACTGAATGTCCCTGTTCGACAAAACTGACAATATTCTTCAGCTACCGTGCCGCCTGTTTCATGTTGTATGATTTATCCGAGATCATCGTCTTTCTCCGTTTTATCTTTTTTTCCACAAGAGAATATTACCTGATGTAAACAGACAGGGCAAGGAGAGAGGATCAGCCTGGCGATGCGCATGTCGCCAAGCAGGAACTTGAAAACAACGTCGTATATGGGGTTGGCTACTCGCATGGTTGGTCGGGTTGGTTACTGTGTCTTGGGGCATCGGGGGATGGTATGG
>MTKS01000382.1 GCA_004028495.1 Candidatus Electrothrix marina | reverse complement strand
TTGGTGTGAACCGGGCAGGCACAGGGACCTGCCCCTACAATCCTTATGCCGTAGGCAGTCTGTAACTCACCTGATTGCAGGCTGAAAAGGCATCCTCCCGCACCTGCGCCTCCACGCCGTAAACCTCCTCTATGACATGGGGGCGCAGCACCTCATCGGTCGGACCTTGGCAGATAATCCGCCCGTGTTTTAAAAAGATCAACTCATCACAGAAATAAGCAGCCAGATTCAGATCATGGATTGCAGCAACCACGGTCAAGCCCTGCGCTACAACCCGACGACGGATCAGGCCGAGAATGAACAGAGAATGGTAAATATCCAAATTAGAGGTGGCCTCATCAAGGAGCAGCACCTCCGGGGCCTGCACCAAGGCACGGGCCACAGCGACCCGCTGTTTTTCCCCACCGGACAGCCGGGTTACTGAGCGAGCCGCAAATCCGTCCACGCCCATTTCCGCCATCACCGCATCAACCAAGGCATGCCCCTGTTCAGTCAGGGAGGAGAATCGACCGAGATGGGGATGACGACCCATCTCCACCACTTCCCGTACAGAAAAACCAAAGCGAACCTGAAAATCCTGGGGCACCAAAGCAATCCGTTGTGCCAGTTCCCGCGCCTGCCATTGCTTGAGCAGGGTTTCGCGATAGCGGATTTCCCCTTTATCCGCTGCTGACAGACCACAGAGCAGATCCAGCAGAGTGGTCTTGCCACTGCCGTTCGGGCCGAGGATACCGTAACATTTTCCAGAAGACAGGGTAAGATCTATTCCGGCTAAAACAGGCTGATCCTTATAGGAGAAGTCGACCTGCTCCAACTGCCAGAGGATATCAGAAGCAATTCTATCCACTAGCCATTTTCCTGCTGTCGTTTTTTAAAGATATAGGCAAAAAAGGGCCCGCCGATAAGGGCGGTCAGCACCCCGATGGGGACTTCAGCAGGCAGCACTGCCCTGGTGACGGTATCGGCCAGCAGCAGGAGCAGCCCTCCTCCCAGTGTGGAGAGAATGATCAACTGGCGATTATCCGGGCCGATGAGATGACGGAGCAGATGAGGAACAATCAGACCGACAAAGCCGATAATTCCAGAGACCGAGACGCAGAGTGCTGTCATGAGGGAACAGGTGACAAGAAGAATCCAGCGCAGACGCACCGTATTCACTCCGAGGGTGGCTGCGGCCCGTTCTCCGGTGGCCATGATATTGAGATCTCGGCTATAGAACAGGCAGACCGCCATGCCGATCAGGGCGACCGGCAGAAGAAGGAAAATATTCTGAAGGGAAATCCCGGAGAGCGAACCCATAAGCCAGAAGATAATAATTCCGACCTGCTCGTCAGCAATAAACTTGAGAAAACCAATGGCTGCGGACAGGATAGCCGCTACAATCACCCCGGACAGGATCAGGCTGGTTGAAGAAAGCCGTCGGTCTTCAGAGGCAAGGGCCAACACCGTGAACAGGGTACCGATGCTGCCTGCAAAGGCGAAGATCGGCACGGAAAACGCAGAGGGCAGAGCCAAACCGACAACCTGAAGAACAATGACCAGAGAGGCACCAAAGGCCGCACCCGATGAGATCCCCAGGGTGTAGGGATCAGCCAGCGGATTCAGGAGAATGGCCTGAAACACCGTGCCGCAGAGGGCCAACATCCCCCCGACCAGCACGGCTGCCAGAATTCTCGGCAACCGCACATCCATGACCACTGCCGTCACCACCGGATCAAATCCGGCATCCTTGCCGCTGAAAGAAAGAGCGTGCCCGATAAGCTGCAAAACCGTTGTAGCCGGGATCTGCATAAAGCCCATTGTGGCGGAAACAACCACAGCAACAAGCAGGAGAAGACTCATGCATCCCCCTGCC
>MTKS01000381.1 GCA_004028495.1 Candidatus Electrothrix marina | reverse complement strand
CCGTCTTTTTTAGACAGCCTAAATGAGACGGATTCAAGCATGCCATCCATACTCAGCTTAACACTTCCCCCAAAGGACCTTTGGGATGATCTATCGAAAGAAAGAGAAAAAATTGAACTCCTTAAAGTTGAATGTGAGGCATTAATCGAGAAATTTATCCTTACAAAACGAGACCTAGAAATCACAAGAAAGAATCTGTCACCTATAAATAACACAATTTATATACTTTCCATTGGTCTCTTGCTAACAGTAATTTACCCTTTACACTTCATGCCAATGGCAGTGAATAAACTTCCATCCATTGGACTTTCCTTCAAAACGATATCAAGCAACTTATTTTCTTTAAAAGGAGGACTGCTTGTACTCCTTACAATAACAATTGAAAGCATTTTCCTATATTTTCTAGTTATAATTCGATCCCTTAAAGGAAAATACAATATTTCTATTAATTCAATCGAAAAGTCATGGCTTAACATTGGATATTACAGTAAATACTTTCATTAATACACCTGACCTCTCATAACTTCATGAAACCTTCTTCCATCGAATGCTCCACCAGAATTTATTCCTGATTTTCCCGGAAACTCACCGGTGATTTCCTGAAGAAAGAACCAAAGTCTTATTTCGTGCATTACCGTCTGTTTTCTGGAATAATATACGGACACCCGTCTGCGGGACCACTTTCAGACTGCTGCCGCCGGTCGCAGTCTCAACAATACACAAGGTACTCAGCATGGAACTTTCTATCAGTGACGAGAAAACCAAAGAGCTGCTCACCGAAGTAATGATAGAGCTACTCAAAAGCAAGCGAGACCTCATTTATGACATTCTGCTGGAAGCACTGGAGGAGGTCGGCATGGCCAATGCTATTGCTGAAGGCAGAACCAACGATTTTGTTTCAGAAGACGAAGTGTTATCCATCCTTGACAGGACAGCGGAATGAACGTCAAATTTGAAGCAAAATTTTCCAAAGACCTGCTGCGCATAAAGGACGGTAAACTGTTAAAGAGAATTAAAGAACTTATTTTTTTCTGCAAAGAGGCTGAAAACTTATCCGCTGTCAGGCAAGTGAAAAAGCTCAAAGGATACGACACATTCTTTCGTATCCGCATAGGCGATTACAGGATAGGATTAGAATTCGTTGATGATGAGCTTATTTTTGTCCGCTGCCTGCATCGGAAAGAAATCTACAGGTATTTTCCGCGATAGTTTACCAGAAGCTCTGATTAAAAAAACTTCATCATGACCCCCAAAACCACCCAGAAACAACCCACCGGCCCAAAAATCACCCCAATGCTCCGTCAATACCTGGAAATCAAGGAGCAATATCCAGGCACAATCCTCTTTTATCGGATGGGTGATTTCTACGAGATGTTCTTTGAAGACGCCGAGACAGCCTCGCGGGTGCTGGGCATCACCCTGACCTCGCGCAATAAGGGAAATGAAAATCAAGTCCCTATGTGCGGGGTGCCCTATCATGCCGTTTCCGGCTACCTGAGCAAGATGGTCAAGGCGGGCTATCGGGTGGCTCTCTGCGAGCAGACTGAAGACCCGAAAGAGGCCAAGGGCATTGTCAAACGGGAGGTAGTCCGGGTGGTCACCCCCGGCGTAACCACGGACGATCAGCTCCTGGACGAGAAAAGCAACACCTTTGTCTGCGCCCTGACAGCGGCCCGAAAGGGACAGAAGCTGCTCACGGTCGGCCTGAGTTTTCTGGATGTTTCCACGGGAAATTTTCTTATCAGCGAGATTCCGCTGCAAGATGAAAACCTTGACCCGGTCATTGACGAGATCACCCGGATGCAACCGGCGGAGCTGCTCATCGCCGACGAGGAGGCGGAATCACTTGCCGTGC
>MTKS01000380.1 GCA_004028495.1 Candidatus Electrothrix marina | reverse complement strand
TCGGAAACGGTTTTTGGAGCTTCTTCAATAAACTGCTTGAGATCTGTCAATGCGTCCCCGGCAATCGCCTCCTGGTACAGGGCATAAAAACGGGAGCAGTCAAGGAAGTAACTCTTTCTCCGCAGCCAGGCAGGCCAGGTGTCGTTCTTCCGGTTTTTTTTCAGGGAGGACATATTCACGAACAGGGTGGTGATTTTGTCCTTGATAGCGCGTTTCAGATTGAGACGGCGGGCAAAAACCTGATCAAGCTCCGCTCTGATAGATTTTGACAGACGGTGATATCCCGGTCCCTTAAGTTCATTATTGAGCAGATCAAAATGGCGCAGAGCCCAGGGAAAGAGCAGGAGAGCAAAGAGCATGGCGTCTTCAAGGAGAACCCGTCCTTCCCTGCCTTTGCAGTAGATCTTGTCCAGAGCACCCAGCAGGCCCAGCAGTTCACCTTTAACGGTCGCTCCCTCGGTCTCGTCGTTGAACAGCTCGTTATAAAAGGGAAACAGGGTTGAAAAGACACCGGTACGGAGAGCCAGCTCGGCCCAGGCCTTACTGGCACCGCCGCGCAGATCCTTGAGCAGCTCATCTCTGATCCGGGAGGTGGGACAGAGATCAAGTTTGTCCGCATGGCTGCTGATGGCCTCCAGGGTCTTTTCCTCAATATTGAAGCCGTTACGGGCGGCGTGGCGAATCGCCCGGAGCATGCGTACCGGGTCCCGAACAATGCGCTGCTCAGGCTCGCCGACAATGCGGATAATACCGTCGGTCAGATCCCGGACACCGCCGACATAATCGATAATGGTTTTGTTTTCAACCTCATAAAAAAGAGAATTGATGGTGAGGTCGCGGCGGAAGGCATCCTCTTCCAAGGTGCCGAAGGTGTTGTTTGCAGGCAGTACCTTGTCCGGATCATTGCTGTCATACTCGCTTTGGGAGCGCAGGGTGGAGACCTCAATGATTTTATTGCCCTTGAAAAAGACCTGCACCAGGCGGAAGCGTCTTCCTATGGTTCGGGAATTGCGAAAAAGTTTACGCAACTGGCCCGGTCGGGCATTGGTGGATATGTCAAAATCTTTGGGTTTATTCCCGAGGTAGAGATCACGTACTCCGCCGCCGACCAGATATCCTGAATATCCGGCATCCCGTAAACGATAGAGAACCTTGAGGGCCTCGGATTCAATATCCTTCTCAAGGATGGGATGTTCTTCCTGCGAAAGAATAATGCGTCCGTTTTCTTCTGTTTCTTCAGTCAGCTGCGAATCATTTTCTATGGTGCCGTTCATGGTTGCATACTGGTCTCAAATAACTTTATCACAGAGTTTACGCTCTGATATGAGAAGCCTTTCTCGTAACGTTTATAACCGTTTATGACGTTGCTTCGGGATAATCCCGTGCCGGGGCATCCGTGCAATGACAGTTTGATGAGATTGAAGGCTGACGGGGTTTCATGATGGGGGTTCACTGTGGTCAGGCAGTCTCCGTGCTTCCTTCTTTCCGCTGCGTTTTGTTTTCCTTGTACACGGATTCCGCATCGCGGACAAATCTTCTGAATATTTCCTTAACCGGCAGGATTTCCTGCATTTTATAGGTGTTTGCGCCGCAGAAAACCAGTCCGTTATCAACATCGCCCTGACAGGAGGCAACAAGACGATCATTAATGCAATACTTGTAGCTGCATTTTTTCAGGCATTTGAACTTACATTTTTCCGGAGAAACATCTTCTCCTTCTTCCATGCGCCTGATGAAATCAGTTTTGACGGCCCGCCCTGTCATGCCCACCGGTGACTGCACATTGATAATGTCTTCTTTCTGCGCCTTCAGATAGGTTTTTTTAAATTCTTTTGAAACAGAGCATTCCTCGCTC
>MTKS01000379.1 GCA_004028495.1 Candidatus Electrothrix marina | reverse complement strand
GAAGTTCTCTCCGATCTCTACGACAGCGACCGGGAAGTCCGACGTAAGGCAGCTCAGGAGCTAACCGAGGGCCTGCAAAGCCAGCTCCACATCCTTACCCATATTTTTAACACCATCTTGGCGGAAAAGATGATCAGCGATCGGCTGCGCAAGTATCCTTCCTGGATCAGGACAAGAAACTTGTCCAACGAGCTGGAAGATGTAACCGTTGATGCCCTAGTCACGGCCTCGGTGGGGCGCTATGATCTGGTGCAGCGTTACTACCGCCTCAAAAAGGATCTTCTCGATTTGGACGAATTGCAGGATTATGACCGCTATGCCCCTTTGCCCTCTTTGCCGGACCAGCAGGTCTCCTGGCAGGAATGCCGCAGCATGGTCCTGGAGGGCTTTCGTGGATTCTCACCGGAGATGGCTGATATTGCCGAGCTCTTTTTTGAGAAAAACTGGATTCACGCTCCCCTGCTTGAGGGCAAACGCGGCGGGGCCTTTGCCCATCCTGCGGTGCCGGACGCCCATCCCTATGTATTGGTCAACTATACCGGCAACCTGCGCGATGTCTCCACAGTGGCCCATGAACTGGGGCATGGCGTGCATCAGTACCTTGCCCGCGAACAGGGCTATTTCAACAGTGACACCACCCTGGTCCTGGCCGAGACCGCTTCAGTTTTTGCCGAGCTGCTCATTTTTCATCGCCAGCTGGATATCCTGGAGGCCCCGGAACAGCGCCGGGCCTTTATCTGCCAAAAACTGGAATCGATCTTTGCCACGGTGTTTCGCCAGATCTCCATGAACCGGTTTGAAAATTTGATCCATAACAGCCGCCGGGAACAAGGCGAGCTGTCTGCCGACGCGCTCTCCGATCTGTGGATGCAGAGCCAGGTGGCCATGTTCGGTGATTCGGTCAATCTGAGCGAGCAATACCGGACCTGGTGGTCTTATATCCCTCATTTCCTGCACACACCCGGCTATGTCTACTCCTATGCCTTTGGCGAGCTGCTGGTGCTCGCCCTCTATCGCATCTACCAGGCAGAAGGGGCCGCCTCCTTTGTGCCGAAATATACTCATCTGCTGGCCCAAGGAGGGAATCAGTCGCCCTATGAGCTGCTCAAGCCCTTTGATATTGATCTCAATGATCCCGGCTTCTGGCAGGGCGGTTTAGCTGTTATTGAGGAAATGCTGGTCAGTGTGGAAAAGGAATAATCCTTTCTCCGGCCCGGCTCTCCCTGCAATGGTTCTCTGCAAAAGGCAAGACCTGATTTTGTCTCTTGCAGAGAGGAAAAATACTCTTTGTCAGGGCGGATACGGCCCGCCCTTCTTGCCGATCCTACCTGCAAGATCTCAGTTTCTTATTGACTTTTCACCCTTACCGTGCTTCTACAGAAAGAGACCGTACATTAAAAATAAATCGGAATCTGCTCCGGCAAAGATGCAGGATCGGAGGCACCGGAGCAGTACGCGCATACTACGAGAAAACACGTATGGAAAAAAAAGAAGTGATCCGCCGTATTCAGGAAGCCGCTGTAGCAGGAAAAAAAAGTCTGGATCTGCGGGGATGTCGGTTGCGGGAGCTGCCCCCGGAAATAGGCCGACTGACCAAGCTCGTCCACCTGGATATCAGCTTCAATACCCTCACAGAGCTGCCCGAAGAAATCTGTCAGCTGAACAGACTGGCTGAACTTGATCTCAGCGATAATCATCTGGCTGATCCCTTCCCTGTCATCAGCCGCCTGCGTAGCCTGACAAGTCTTGATCTCAACGGCAATCAGTTACGAAAGCTGCCTCCGGAAACCGGTCGGCTGACCGGGCTCACCCATCTGGACCTGCGCGACAACCGCCTGAGCGAAATCCCGCCGGAAATCAGTACGCTCAAGCG
>MTKS01000378.1 GCA_004028495.1 Candidatus Electrothrix marina | reverse complement strand
CTGACATCTTGTCTTGATAATTTCATTTTTTCTCCTTTTTTACCCTTAAGCCCGCGACGGCCCAACTATACATCTCCTGTCTCTGCCTTTCGATTCGGGAAAAAAGGTAGCAGTTTCTGGATAAAGGAACAAGGGAAAAGACGGGTATGTCGTTTTAAAACGGTATGATGAAACGAAAAATTATCAGTTGGTTTCGATTCTGCCAAGTGGTTTTTTCAACATTCATCAGTTCCAAAATCCATTTTATCAGGAATGAAACCGACCTGGGGGAGACAACATCATCCCTTCTCTCCCTTGACACGCAAAATACCCATACTTATTATTGCATCTGACTGAAGCATGAAAAAATCTTTTGTAATGTTGTCCGGTCAGCCGGATGATCATCCAAGGAGAAGTATACGTGACTGAAGAAAATAAAATTGAAGCAGAGTTAGTCGAAGAGGAACAGGAAGAGATCCGGGAGCCCCGGGCCGCTGACTCGGCTGAAGAAGAGGCAACAGAGACAGCTGCAGAAGCAGCAACAACAGAGGAAGAAGAGCAGGTCAGCGTGGAAAGTCTTTCTCAGGAACTTGCCGAAAAACGAGATCAGATGCTGCGTATCCAGGCGGATGCGGAGAACTTCAAGAAGCGGATGGAGCGTGACAAGGCCAAGCTGCTCAAATACGCCGGTGAAAACATTCTGCGGGAATTGCTCAGCACTGTGGATAATTTGGACCGAGCCTTGGAGCAGGGTGGAGTTGAAGGCGGCGATCCTGCGCAGAAGCTTGAGGCCCTGTTGGCCGGAGTAGAGCTGACCAAAAAGGGGCTAAATACCGTGTTGGAGCGCTTCGAGGTCACCCCGCTGGATGCCTTGGGTAAACCTTTTAATCCCGACGAAATGGATGCGTTGACCATGGAGGCCAGCGAAGAAATTCCGGCCAATCATGTGGTCACGGAATTTGCCAAGGGCTATACCTTTAAGGACCGAGTGCTGCGACATGCTCAGGTCGTGGTATCCAGCGGTTCGGCTGATAAAGAGGCTTAAACCGAAAAAACGCTTTCTTAATATTTTCTGCCCGCAGAACGCAGGATGTCATCATCCTGTCCTTGACAATACTGTTTTAATGCGCATTGTAGGGAATTGAGAGAAGGAATGTACGCATAACAGTACTCACGTACTCATAAAAACAAGATCTGGAAATAAAGAACAGCCCGGAAGCTGTTTTCAGGATAAAGAGAGAAAGGAGAAAAAAAACATGAGCAAAATAATAGGAATTGACTTAGGAACCACCAACTCTTGTGTTGCCATTATGGATGGCGGTGATCCTAAGGTCATTGAGAATAGCGAAGGGAACCGGACCACCCCCTCTATTGTTGCCTTTTCCGACAGCGGTGA
The DNA here is from genome assembly GCA_004028495.1 of Candidatus Electrothrix marina. GTDB lineage: Bacteria > Desulfobacterota > Desulfobulbia > Desulfobulbales > Desulfobulbaceae > Electrothrix > Electrothrix marina. Next base: position 506 of record MTKS01000378.1, on the reverse strand, counting down.
GCGTTTGGTCGGACAGATAGCGAAACGTCAGTCAGTCACCAATCCGACCAAGACCCTGTTTGCCATCAAGCGACTGATCGGTCGTAAGTTCAGCGATCCCGAGGTCAAAAAGTCCATTGAGCTGAGCCCGTTTGATATCGTGGAAGGCCCGAACGGGGACGCTATGGTCGAAGTGGACGGCAAGTCCTACTCCGCAGCGGAGATTTCCGCCATGACCCTGGGCAAGATGAAAAAGACAGCGGAAGAATATCTCGGCGAGACCGTGACCGAGGCTGTTGTCACTGTTCCTGCGTACTTCAACGACGCCCAGCGTCAGGCAACCAAAGATGCCGGTAAAATCGCGGGCCTAAACGTACAGCGAATCATCAACGAGCCCACCGCAGCCTCCCTGGCCTATGGTCTGGACAAAAAAGGCGAAGAAAAAATCGCTGTCTTTGATCTGGGCGGCGGTACCTTTGACGTTTCTATTCTTGAGATCGGCGACGGAGTATTCGAGGTAAAATCCA
>MTKS01000377.1 GCA_004028495.1 Candidatus Electrothrix marina | reverse complement strand
CTCATAGTCAAAGTCGGAAACCGCCCGCAGACCGCGCACAATGGCGCAGGCCTTTTGCCGGACAGCATAATCAACGATCAGCCCCTCAGTGGTATCAACAATCACATTGCTGTTCGCGGTAAAGCATTGCTCGACCAACGCAACCCGCTCTTTCAAGGTAAACAAGGGGGCCTTGCCCGTATTGACGGCAAGGGCCACGATCACTTGGTCAAACATTCGCAATGACCTTTTGACGATATCTACATGGCCGTTGGTAACGGGATCAAAGGTACCGGGGTAGACAGCGATACCTGAAGGACGACTCGGCTGAGAATCCGGTTCAATAACAACGTGATGAGGCATAACAGATAGTTTTTACAGTTAGATCTGGAACGAATGAATCGGTCGTTCGTAACGAGCAGGATGTGAGCCGTGGTCAGGATCTGATAAATCAGGGGTTGACAATGTTGCGGTAGAACCAAATACCTGTTTCCCCGTAACTCCGGTGGCTCGCCAAGGTCAGGGGCCCGTATTGTTCAGCAAGTTGCTCGCTTGCCCGTTCTTCTGCGACAACCAAGCCATTATCTTTCAGCAAGGCCCCTCTTTCTACCATTGCCAGCGTTCTTTTCCGCCAGTTTTTTTTCATAGGGCGGATCAAGAAAAATAATATCAAAGAACAGTTGATCAGGCATTTTTTTCTTCAGTCGCTCTATGCTGTCTTCTCTTGAAAGATTCAGCTGCTGCAAAGAGGCCCTTGCGGTGGGAAAACAGTTGGTCAGGTTGCCGTGAATAAGCTCAAGGGCTTGGCGGGACTGATCAACAAAAACCGCTGTCTCTGCTCCCCGGCTTAAAGCCTCAAGACCTAAGGCCCCGGTACCGGCATAGAGATCAAGGATCGTGCTGCCTGCCGCTTCATCGCCAAGAATATTAAACAGGGCCTCACGCACCCTGTCTCCGGTAGGGCGTATAAAACGCCATCCTGCTTTGGGCCCGATCAAATGACGCCCTTTGGCTGAACCGCCGGTAATCCGCATAATGTGAGGAAGCTGAGAAGACCGAACCGAATCAGCTCTCCGCGCCTTTCCTGTCTTTCCTTTTCCGCAAAAAAATGTACAGCTCCAGGATTAAGCCGGAGAGAGCGTACAGTAATGCCGTGGCGAATAAAGTAACAGGAGGCTCTGTCGCCAAAAGGATCAGAATCAGTACCATACCGACAACGGCCTGAAAACGCTTTTCCTTGGGGACCCTGGTTTTCTTAAAGCTCAGATAACGATGAGTTGAAACCATCAGGTAGGAGAGCAGATAAACCAGCAAAAGGATGGAAAGATGTTTCACAGGATCGGTCGTTCCCAAATACCGAAAAAACATCACCATGGTTGCAATGGCCCCGGCGGCAGCCGGACAGGGCAGGCCGACAAAATCATGATTTTTATTATTTTTATCATCCGGTTCCTCAGCCATGGAGTTAAAACGAGCCAAACGTAAGGCAGTGGTGGCCACGTACAGGAAAGCCGCCAGCCAGCCGTATCGTCCATAGGGGATCAAAGCCCAGAGATAGGCGAGCAGAGCAGGAGCAACACCGAAAGAAACCAAATCGCAAAGGGAATCCAGCTGCATACCGAAGCGCGAGGTGGAGTCTGTCAGGCGGGCGACTCGTCCGTCCAGCCCGTCAAAGAGCCCGGCCACCAGAATCGCCACGGCAGCGGGAAAGAAATCCCCGTTAATAGAGGCAACTATGGAGTAAAAGCCGCTGAAGAGACTGGTACAGGTCAGCATACTGGGAAGGGCATAAAATCGATTGGATCGCGATCGTTCCATAGCTAGAGATGAGTTAAGGATATAAAATACGTGATTATGTTATGAAGAATTTCTCAACAAATAAAGAGGAGCCTATTTTTCCTTCAGCAGCTCTGCCA
>MTKS01000376.1 GCA_004028495.1 Candidatus Electrothrix marina | reverse complement strand
TCCGGTTGATTTTTTGATATTTCCGAAATCCCAGTCGTCATTCTGATCATAGACATTTCCGAAGTCAACAAAGGCAACCCCGCGAACACCCGCATCGGTGAGGAGCGGAAAGAATATTTCAATATTGCTGAACCACATCTTATCACCGCCGTATTTCTCATCATTATTCGGGTCGACAGGGCTGACAGATGAGGATTTGAATCCGCGAATGGAGTTCATTCCGCCGAGGTAAAAATTATCATAGACCGGAAGCTTGCCGTCCTCGTTCTCAAATGCCTGCCCGGCAGCAAGTTTGGTGTGGAACACCAAATCAAGGGGCATGGGGAAAAACCAGCTGGTAAAACCCTCCAGTTTTGTATAAGCGGCTTCACCGCCCAGCGGGCCGCCGGCATATTTAATACTCAGGCTGTGTTTGGAACCGGAACTGGCGTTAAAGCGGCGGTCCCTGGTATCACGGACAAAGGAGAGGCGAACCGCGCTGGTAATATTAATTTTTGCCGACTCAAGGATGTAATCCGAAGCATCCTCGGAGATATCACTCAGCTCCGTATCGGTCCAGGTGTATCCGTAGTAAACCCGCCATTTTTCTATAAATTGATGACCTAAACGGAGACCGCCGCCGGTTGAACCCTTGGTGTAGTCAGTGTATTCCCGTTCCCAGTTAAAGGCATCAACACCGGCGGAAACCTTGGAGTCAAAGATCCGGGGATCGGTATACGAGAGGTTGAATTTATTGCTGACCGCGCTGATATTAGCAGCAAAGGCCAATCGAGTACCGAGTCCGAGAAAGTTGTCCTCCGAGATCTCACCCATAAACATGAGCTTGTCCGATGAAGAATAACCGGCACCGATACTGAACTGGCCGGTCGGCTTCTCCTTCACCGCGACCATGACATCCATCTGATCATTATTCATGGTCTCCTGAGGGATAACGGTGACGTCTTCAAAATATCCCAGACGCTGCAGGCGTTTGGTGGACGTACGAATCGCATTGGAATCATAGACACCGCCTTCTTTCACCTCCAGGTCGCGACGAATAACATTATCTCTGGTCCGGGTATTTCCCTGAATCTTAACCCGGTTGAAGTTAACCAGATCACCCTGCTCAATTTTGAAGGTGATATTGACCCGTTTGCCTGTTGCTGATTTATCGACCTGAGGCCGGACATCGGCAAAGGCATAGCCGTGTTCCGCATAGAGATCCGTGAGTTTCATCACATCGTCGCGCAGGGTTTTCCGGTTGAGGAATTTCTCCTTCCGGATCTGCAACAAGCTGATCATTTTATCCCGATCTTCAATCAGGTCTCCTTGGACTTCCACTGTTCCTACCTGATAGCGGGGGCCCTCTTGGACAGTAAAGGCGACATAGAGATCATCTTCGACCTCTTCCACTTCCGGTTCTCCGATTTTGGCCTCGATAAATCCCTGATTATTATAAAAGGCACCCAAGCGAGCCGCATCCTGCTCCAAAACATCCGGCTTCAAGGTGCCTGCCTCGGTGACCCAGGACGAATACCAATTCCAGGTTGAGGTCTGAATCTCGTCTTGCAATTCCTCGTCGCTAAAGGATTCATTACCGACAAAACGAATGCCGGATATGGACATCTTCCCGCCCTCATTGATGATGAACTGCACATCAACGGAATTCTGATCCGGATGCTCCAAGGCGAATTTACTCCGGGCCGCATAATAGCCCTTGCTCCTGTAGAGTCCGTTGATCCGCTTGACCGCATCATTGAGCTTGGCAGGATTCAGGATGGTATTGACCTGAATATTGGCGGCATCCCGCACATCTTCTTCTTCGACTTTGTCAAGCCCGGTAAAGGTGACCGTCTTGACGAGAGGCTTTTCCTGCATCCGAAAGATGACTTCCTTTCCTTCAGCCGAATCATTGACCTCGATCTCCACGT
>MTKS01000375.1 GCA_004028495.1 Candidatus Electrothrix marina | reverse complement strand
GCAAGAAATCCCGGCAATCAGTCAGCGCAAAGGCATCATTGGCAGCGAGAAATTGCTCAACCACCTCTTGATTCTCCTCCGGCTCAAGGGAACAGGTGGCATAAACCAGCACACCACCGGGCTTGACCAAAGCCGCAGCAATCCGTAACAGCTCAAGCTGTTTTTCCTGAGAGGCAACAAAATCTTCCGGCTGCCGGTTCCAGCGAATATCAGGATGCTTGCGGATAACTCCGGTGCCGGTACAGGGCGCATCAATCAGGATGCCGTCAAACAAATTGCCAGAAACACATTGTTCTGAGGCTGCAACCTCCTGCAACTCTTGTTGCATAATATTAACCCGCTCAGCAAGGCCCTGGCGTTGAAGATTTTCTTGCAGCAAGCGAAAACGTCGCTGATCCGGATCAACCGCAAAAAGAGAGGCTTCCTGTGGGAGAAGCGCAGCAAGAATACAGGTCTTACCGCCCAATCCGGCACAGCCGTCCAAGTACCGGCCCTGCTTTGTAAACGGCCCCAGAAGTTCACAGGCTAGGCGGGCGGCCTGATCCTGGACCTGAAACAGGCCGTCGGCAAAACCTGGGAGATTCGTTACTGCACCCCGTTGCTCAGGAAGAATCAGGCTATCCGGGGCAAAGTTACCCGGCGTGCTCGTTATCCCCTGCTCGGCAAACTGGGCAGCCAGGGCCTCCCGATCCGTGCGCGTACAATTGACCTGGAGACAAAGGGCCGGTTCCAGATTATTGACCCGGCAGATTGCCTGCATCTGTTCCAACCCGAACCTCTTTTGCCAACGCGCTGTCAGCCAAGCAGGATGATTGAGCACCGGCGTTTCCCCCGGCCCTGCGTTTTCCGGCCCCGGCAGGCTCTCCTTATTCCTCGCAATATTACGCAGGGTGCCGTTAACAAAACTACAGAGCCACGTGGGCTGCCCCATCTTCTTGAGGGCCTTGACCGTCTCGTTGACCGCTGCTGAATCAGGGATACGCTCCAGGCAGCAGATCTGCACAGTCCCGATCCGCAGAGCAGCCAAGGTCAGCGGCTTCATCTTAGCCAGCTTGGTTTTAGAGAAGCGGCTGATAACAATATCAAGATATTCCTGTTCCCGCAAGACTCCCATGACCAGCATAACGGCCAGCTGACGCTCCTCGTTTTTCAGGCCGGAGTCATGAATAATCCTGTTGATAAAACCCTGCATCGGTTTTCCGCTGCCAGCCCATTGCACCAGGGTTTCCAGCGCCAAACTTCGGGAGGTGAGTACCTTCTTCTGCATCATCGTTCCTTTGAGAGATCTTTGCTCGGTTGGACACCGAGCTGTCGCAAGGCCTCAGCCCGGTCAATGAGATTTCCCTTGCCCGTGCTCAGCCGTTTTTCCGCCAATTGCCAGCTCTGTCGGGCCTGGTCCAGCCGGTTGCCTACCTCGCTCAACGCTTCGGTAAAACCGACAAATTTATCATAAAGTTTCCCCGCCTCCAGGGCAATGATCTGACTGTTCCGGTTCTGTTCATCCAGCCGCCAGATATGATGGATGGTGCGGAGGATCGCCAACAGGGTCGAGGGCGAGGCAAGCATCACCCGACGCCGCAGCGACTGGGTGAGTAATTCCGGCTTCCTGCTGACCGCCGCCTGAAAGGCCCCTTCCACCGGGATAAAGAGCAGAACAAAATCAAGGGTGGTCAGCTCTGGGAGCTGCTGGTACTGCTTCTTGCTCAAACCGTTGACATGCTGCTGGATAGAGTTGATATGGTTGCTCAGATGCTGCTCCCGCTCCTTCTCGTCATCGGTCCGGCTGGCCTCGACATAGCTGTTCAGGGACATCTTGGCGTCAATGATCACGGCCCTGTTCTCCGGCAGATAGACAATCACATCCGGCTGCTTGAGGCGTCCCTGCTCATCCCGTTGGGAAACCTGGGTGGCAAACTCGCTGCCCGGCCGGAG
>MTKS01000374.1 GCA_004028495.1 Candidatus Electrothrix marina | reverse complement strand
AATATCTTCGATCAGATTCTGGATATGTTCCGGCGGTGGCGGAGTAATGCGCGATACTAGGTAGGCGACCGCAAAGTTCACCAGGGCACCGACCGCACCAAAGGCTTCCGGTGAAATCTTGAAAAGATAGTTCTCTGGAATATTGGCAGCCATCTCTGTTCCGGGCACAAAGAACCAGCCTTTAAACCAGAAGATATAAACCAGCGTAATACCCAGACCGGCCAGCATACCGCAGACCGCGCCGATATTATTGACTCGTTTAACAAAAACACCCATCATCAAAGCCGGGAAGATAGAGGATGCAGCCAGACCGAAGGCCAGAGCAACAACCTGCGCAGCAAATCCCGGAGGATGAAGACCAAACCATCCGGCCACACCAATGGCACCGGCCATAGCGATACGACCGGCCATCAGCTCAGCCTTATCGCTCATATTTTTTGCAATAATTCCTTTGAGCAGATCATGAGAAATGGAAGAGGAAATGGCCAGCAGGAGTCCGGCAGCTGTGGACAGAGCCGCAGCAATACCACCGGCAGCAACTAAGGCAATTACCCAGTTAGGCAGCTTAGCGATCTCAGGGTTGGCCAGAACCATAATGTCCCGATCCACCTTAACCATCTCGTTTTCAAGACCTTTATAATTAGGGCCTACATACTGAATCCTGCCGTCGTTGTTCTTATCTTCATGCTTCAGCAGGCCGGTTTTTTCCCAGTTTTTAAACCAGGTTGGACGCTCCTCGTATTTGAGCCATTCTTCTTCTTCTGCTTCTTGTTGACCAGCCTGAGCAGTCGTGGTCGGACGAATGGTTTCCATCAGGTTCAGCCGAGCCATAGCACCTACGCCGGGGGCGGTGGTGTACAAAATAGCAATGAAGACTAAGGACCAGCCTACGGAAGAACGGGCATCCTTTACCTTGGGCACGGTGAAAAAACGGGTGATAACATGGGGCAGACCTGCTGTACCGATCATTAAGGTCAGAGTATACAGGAAGATATTCAGAGTACTGCCGTTCCGGGTGGTATACTGGGTGAAGCCAAGATCAACCAAGGTTTTGTCCAGCTTCTCCAGCAGAAACATCCCTGATCCATCATTCAGCTGCGCTCCCAAACCAAGCTGGGGCAGGGGATTATCAGTGAGCTGAAGGGAGATAAAAACCGCAGGTACGGTATAGGCGAAGATCAAAACGCAGTACTGGGCAATCTGAGTGTAGGTGACGCCCTTCATCCCGCCAAGCACAGCGTAGATAAAAACGATAACCATGCCGACACCGAGGCCGACTTCATAGGGGAGTTCAAGAAAGCGGGAAAAGGCTACGCCAACACCCTTCATCTGGCCGATAACATAGGTCAGCGAGGCCACAATCAGGCAGATAACCGCGACGACTCGAGCAGTATTGGAATAGTACCGGTCACCGATAAATTCGGGTACGGTAAATTTACCGTACTTCCGGAGATAGGGTGCCAGGAGCATGGCCAGCAGGCAATAACCGCCGGTCCAGCCCATCAAAAAGACTGATGCATCATAGCCTTTAAAGGCGATCAACCCGGCCATAGAAATAAACGAGGCTGCGGACATCCAGTCAGCACCGGTGGCCATACCGTTGAGCACCGGATGCACACCCTTACCGGCAACATAAAACTCACCGGTTGTACCGGCCCGGGCCCTAAAGGCAATAAACATGTACAGGGCAAAGGTTGCGCCCACGACCAAGTAGGTCATTGTTTTCAAATCCATCGATTCTCTCCTTAGTCTTCCTGAACGCCAAATTTAATATCCAGTCGATTCATACGCCAGGCATAAAAAAAGACGAGTATGACAAAGCTGTAAATAGACCCTTGTTGGGCAAACCAAAAACCAAGCGGATATCCGCCCAGGATATGAATGCTGTTCAATGCCGGGGCAAAGAGTATTCCGCAACCGTAGGACACGATAAACC
>MTKS01000373.1 GCA_004028495.1 Candidatus Electrothrix marina | reverse complement strand
ATCGCTCCTATGTTAACGTGTCGCTCAATGTGCCTCTTTTAAAAGGATTCGGCACAGAATACAATCTCGACGGAATGTACAGTTCACTCTACGAGCTGGAAAATGCACGACGCACCCTGTATAAGCAGCAGGTGAATATCGTCCTCTCCACAGTAACTGCGATTTATGATATCATCAAAAATCAACAACAGGCCCGGTTACTGTCCGGTCAGCTGAACGGACTTGAGAATCATCTCGCTGTCACCGAAAGTAAAGAAAAAACCGGGCTGGCCACAGCCATGGACTTGTATCGGGCTGAACTCAGACTGAAAGATATTCAGAATGAAATAACATCGTTGCAGGAACAGCATGAGAATCATGTTGATCGACTGAAAGAGCTGATGGCGGTTCCTATGCAGGGCGACGTGACAGTCACAGCTCCGGTTGACTATAAGCCTATTGTCATTGATCCTGAACAGGCTGTGACCGTTTCTTTAGAGAATCGGATTGAGATTGAGCAGGCGAAACGAAGGGTTAAAGAGTTACGGCGAAAAATGATTATCGCTAAAAGAAATATATTACCCGCACTTGATTTGAACGTGGATTACGAACGATACGCCGACGATAAGACTTTCGAGCTGACAGAGGATATATGGACATTATCTTTGGGCAGTTCCACGGATTTTACTCGATCAAATGAAAAGCTTGCATACGCTCGGTCGAAAATCAATCGGCGGAAGGCACAAATAGATTTGAAAGAGGAAGAACAGAGAATTGTTAAGGAAGTTCGGTCCAGAATCAACAGTATGATTAAAAAAGAGGTGCTGATTGCAGACAGGATAAGTCAGGAAAAACAGGTTGTCGGAAAACAGGAACTGGCTGCCTCGAAGTTTAATCACGGTCTGGCTGATAATTTTGACCTGCTGGAAGCTCAGACTCAATCCCAGCAGGTAAAAATGGCTCTCCTTGCGGACACTGTGGACTATATTGTCGGGACCTATCAATTACGGGCCGCGCTGGGAACCCTGATCGACGCTCGGAAGGCGCAATGACAGTGAAAAGAAAAAAAACAAACGGATCTAATTTCAGCTTGATTCTGTTTGCTCTGCTTCTGCCGGCTGTTTTTTTTCTGATACGGGGGTATTCCTTTTTTAACTCCGGCGAAAAAGAGAAAGACTATCTGCTGAGCAGGGTGACACAACGGGATTTCAATATTGAGGTGAACGTGGTCGGGGTACTTGATGCGGAAAAATCCCACATGATATCATCCAACCTTGACGGCCTGAACGGAACAATTATCTACCTCATTAATGATGGTAAACGGGTGGAGAAGGGAGACGTTCTGGTTCAATTCAACCGAACACCTTTTGAAAAAGAAGTGGCGAAATATGCTGCTCAGGTTGAAAGCTATACCGCTGCGGTTCAGGCGGCGGAGCAGGTGGTCGCCTTTGAAAAAAATCAGGTGGAAAGGGAGGTTGCCAATGCAAAATACGGACAGAGTGTTGCGATCCTGGAATTAAAACGATTGCGGGAAGGAGACGGCCCGCTTGAACTTTCCCGGCTGGAAGAAGAACAGCAGACTGTACGGATAAAGTTAAAACGATACCAGTCTTTTTATGCCGACCTTATGAGACTTCAGGACAAGGGGTTTGACAACCCCTCGGAAATCAGCTCTACTCAGGAGCAGGTCGCCTCCCATAAAGAAAAATTAGCATCAATCACCAAGCGGTACAATTCCTATAAAATACATGTCCTGCCCGCTCTGATTGAAAGTGCCAAGGCAAAAGTGGAAAATGCCGCCCTGGTTTTGCAGCAAACCATACAGGGAGGAAAGTATCGGGTTGCCAAGGCAAGTGCAGGCCTGTTGCAGGTTAAGGCAACCCTGAAAAGCCAAAAAACTTCTCTTGACAAGGCTCGTTTTGAACTTGCCAAGACCGAGATAACGGCCCCTCTTGACGGTAT
>MTKS01000372.1 GCA_004028495.1 Candidatus Electrothrix marina | reverse complement strand
CCTGATAAGTCTTCCGCCCGACCATAAAGGCATCAATTTCTCGGGTCGCAGGTCGGCCTACACAGATAACCAGCAAACCGCTGGCAAAGGGATCCAAGGTCCCTGCATGCCCGACCTTTTTTATTCCCAGCAGCCAGCGTACCTTCTTAACCACAGCAAAAGAACTCCGGCCCACAGGCTTGTCAACAAGCAGGACTCCTGCGATTGATTCCTGCCCGTTTTGTCCAACAGCAGATAGATTTCCCGTCATACTTGCCCGTTCTCTTTCTGCCGGAGAGCCTGCTCAAGCACCGAAATCAACATGGCACAGACCTCGTCCATAGTTTTTCCCTGTACCCGGCAACCGGCCGCATTCCGATGCCCGCCTCCGGAAAATTGAGCGGCCACCTTGGCAACATCACAATCTCCCTTGGCCCGCAGACTGATCGAAATCTGATCAGTCCCCGGCTCTCCCTCTTTCAAAAAGACAGCAACCCTGACCTCTTTGACGGACCGGGGAAAATTAATCAGGCCTTCGGTATCTTCATAGGTTGTTCCGGTCTGTTGCAACATTTCCCGCGTCACACGGATAACAGCAACTTGATCATCAAGAAACGTTTGTAAGCCGGCGAGGACAGCCTGCGTCAGTTGCAGACTGCCGAAGGAGGCATTATCAAAAAGCTTCTGGCAGACAGCGGCGGGTGTCACTCCCCGATCAATCAATTTACCGGCAACGGCAAAAGTATGCTCTGTGGTTGAATCGTAACGAAATGACCCGGTATCCGTAACAATGGCGGTGTAGAGGCATTGTGCCGCCTCTTCAGAAAGCTTAGCTGCAACGCCCAATTCTTCAGCCAAATCATAGACCATCTCACCGGTGGACGAACGATGCGGCTCCACCCAATGCAGATCCCCGAATCCCTTATTTCCCTGATGATGATCAATCACCAGAAAGGGATGAATATTGCTCAGCTCTTCTCCCTTATCTCCCAACCTTCCCAGATCACCGCAGTCCAAAGCGATGCCCATAATGTCATCACCGCATTTATCAGCAAAGGCTGCAACACGGGCAAAATCGGTTTCAACGGGAACGTGAGGAGTCAGAAAACTATACACGTCAGCAACAGGCTGCTCAAGATAGCAGAGCACCTCTTTACCCATCATCTTTAAGATATGGGCCAGACCGAACGTGGAGCCGAGGGCGTCGCCGTCCGGCCTGACATGGGTGGCGAGAACGAATTTTTTAACAGATGCAATAGCCTGACCGGCTGCTCTCTTGCTCACGTTACTCCTTCTCTTCTCTTTCCTGATTGATCTGCACAAAAAGTTGATCCAGCCGTTCGATTTTTTTATGCTGATTATCGAAAAAAAATACCAGATCAGGAGTATAACGCAGGTTCATTATTTTGGCGATATGAGAACGAAAAAAACCTCGCGCTCTCTCCAGTCCCTTTCGGGCCGCCGAAGCGGAGCTGCCTTCGAGAAGCGAATAGTACACCTTGGCCCGTTTCAAATCAGGTGACATCTGTACTTTAGAGACGCACACTCCGTTCAGCCTGGAATCACGAACCTTCTGCTGCAACAGGATAGAGAGTTCCTGATGAATCGCCTCAGCAACTCTCTCGGGGCGCGAACTTTTCGGTCGACCCAGCCCTGGTAGGTTAAAATCAAATTCCATGAATTCCGCCTTAAAATCTTTCCCGGCCCGCTGCCAGATTACAGCGTTGCCTCGACCTCATCCATAAGAAAGGCCTCAAGGGTGTCGCCGATTTTGATATCGTTATAATTCTCCACACCGATTCCGCACTCGTAGCCAGTGGCCACTTCCTTGACATCGTCTTTGAAACGCCTGAGCGAATCAATGACTCCCGTGAATATAACCACTGAATCACGAAGAACCCGAATACCGGCATTGCGTTCGATCTTGCCGTCAATAATAAAACAACCGGCAATGGTACCGATCTTGGGCACGGAGAAGGT
>MTKS01000371.1 GCA_004028495.1 Candidatus Electrothrix marina | reverse complement strand
GAGGAAGTGACGGGCGGGAAGGGAGTTCTTCCCGGTCCGAGCTGTCACTTCCCCGGTGTTCGTGTTTGTTTTACTGTTCTATCAGGGTGAACGTAATAGTTGAGCCGTGGGTTTCCGGAATAGGAGAAATAGCTTTCTGGGCCGGTTTTCCCATGCGGATGAGTGCGGCTTGGCAGACGTTCATAATCGGACAGGTGAAGGGGATCTCAACCCCTGTTTTCAGAATGGACTGGGTCAGATTCCAGCCCTGGCAGTGATGCACTTTAAGAGCGATTCGATTGCCGTCCTGCTCCGCAGTGAAAGATTCTATAAAACCCATCTCATCGGCAAAAATACGACCGATTTCAGTAATGACGTTCTTGGGGTCCTCGCCTTCGACCTCAAGTCCCATTTCCTGCTCCATGATCTCCAATGTGGTTCTTCCGACTTCGCTCATAGTGGCGAAAGCTGTTTCGCCGAATAAATCGTAGAGCGCCTTGGCCATGCCTGCAATCATCAAGGTCATCAGGCGCATCATGTTCTTTTTTTTCTGTTCTTCGGTAGCCATAAGGTCCCCCTTTCTTTATTACTGGGTACAGGTCGCCGATCAGGCAGGCGGCCTTGCTGTTTTTGATCTTGTTGTCTTGTCTCGCTGTCTTGTTAAGACCTGTTGATTTTGCCGTTCTCCAGTCTCTGCTCAGAATAAAACCGGTGACAAAAAAACTGATGACAAGAGAAAAATTATAATGATTTGCGGAGTTGGTCCAGATAACGTTGGGCGACCAGACGAACGTTGCCCAAGGTGCCGTCCCTGCTCACCGCGATCCCGACATAATACTGCGGTGTGATGAATCTGGTGAGTATCCAGGCATTTTGCGACTGGACCAGATTTTCCTCGAAGTCACCCATCCCCTTGAGGGAGTCAACAGATTTTTCGACAAGCTTCATGACCATGGCGAATTTTGCTGAAAATGCTTCAACGTCTGTTCCGGTCGGATTATGCAGGGCGATTGTGATACCGTCCATACCTGTTACCTGAATTGCAAGTACGCCGTCCATTTCGCCAGCCATTTCTTTAAGCAGGTCTTTGATTCCGGCCATTTTTTTTTCTCCTGTAGGTGGTGGTGTTTTTTGTTGTGGTTGCTTTTTTTTCTGCTGTTGTTGTATACGGATGAATTCCTGTTTGACCAAATCCAGAGGCTTTTCTTCAATGGCCGTATCCTTGCGGTGTGCGGCCTCAAGAAGAAGCGCCATGAGTTCGGATTTAATTTTGGGCTCCGGCAGCGGCGGGGATAATTTTGTCATGCTCAACCGGACATTGTTCCAGGACAGCATTTCAAAAACCGCTTCTTCGCCGATGATATTATCATACCTTGCATCAATGAGCTTGCCTTCCGCAAAAAAAAGATGACCTGTTTTTCCGTTGAGATGGGCAACCTTTAATGCCGCAGTCTTTTGTTCCATGGCGACAATCTGAAGAAAATTGGCAAGCGAGATTCCGGCGAGTCCGTCGTTCCGATGTTCGTGGAGGTCCAAGGCCCTGTTGATGGCCTGTTCAAGCGCATCAATATCAAGAGGTTTTTCAAGCACCTCCATAGTTCCGGCCTTTTTCAGCTGCTGCTCCATCACAGGTGTGCCGAAGGCCGTCACGACAATATTCGGAACCTTGGGGAAAGACTCTGTCATGGCGGCCAATAATTCCACCCCGTCCATGACCGGCATTCTCAGGTCGGTAACCACAAGGTCCATGGGTGTTCTTGATAAAATATCAAGAGCTTCCCGGCCGTTATGGGCTGTCGTCAGCTGGAAACGGGCATTTTTTTCAAAACCGGAGCTGATACTGAGAAGCAGTTCCGGTTCATCGTCAACAATGAGTACCTGCTGTTTCATGGATTACCCTTAGACTCCTTGGACTGTAAGTACGTTGTCTTTTAATGATCGACACATTCGGTGCCGTAGGAAAGTCGAAAAATTAACTTCC
>MTKS01000370.1 GCA_004028495.1 Candidatus Electrothrix marina | reverse complement strand
GATCAATACCTGAAAAAAATTTTCTGAACCGGCTTGCCTCCCCCTGAAAAAATACGTATATTGAAAAGAGTAGGAAAAAATACTCCAGCACCTTCCATGATATCATGACAAAGCTCTCGGCAAATGCGTCGACACCATATATCAATATGCCTCGCAAACATTAACGAGCAGATAATAACGGAGTAATCAACTGTGGAAATTTTTTTTCTCGGTGTCGGAGAGACCTGTGACACAGCGCACGGCAACAGCTCCTCTATAGTGACAACAAGTAACGGTACCAGAATTTTACTGGATTGCGGCTTCACAGTGCCGCACCAATACTTCCGTATTGTTGAAGACCCGACCCGTCTGGATTATGTCTGGATCTCTCATTTTCACGGTGATCATTACCTCGGCCTTCCCCTGCTGTTTCTTCGTCTCTGGCAAATGGGCCGCACCAAACCGCTTTCCATTGTCGGCCAAAAAGGCATTGAAGAACAGGTTATGAATCTGCTGGAAATGGCTTATCCCACCTTCAGTAAAAAAATCGGTTTCTCCTTTGATTTTCACGTTATTTCTCCAAGGGCAACTGCTCATATAGCCGGGATGGAATGGTCGACCGCACTGACCCAGCATACCCAGTACAATCTCGGGCTGCTGCTCAAAGACGGGAACAAAAAACTCTATTACAGCGGTGACGGACGGGCCAACACCAGAGTGCGAAGGTTAATCCCGGGCTGTGATTTTGTTATCCATGAATCATTTAACATGGTTGACACCTATCCCTATCACGGCTCCATCACCAGCACCCTGAAATTGGCCGATGAGATGGATATAGGACAGGTCGCCTTAGTGCATCTGGAACACAGTCTGCGAAAAAACGAGATTGATACCATAAAACGAATTGTGCAGAACAGACCCGACACCCTGCTGCCGGTCGCCGGTGACGTCTGAGCTTCTGAATCCGCCTGCCGTCCGGCTCCGCGGCCTCTTGTCTCCTTTGCACAACTCGGTACAGGAATATTACAGGAATATATACATATGACATCCAGAAGCATACAGGCAGCAACAGTACTCCTTTTCTCCCTGATTATCCTCTCTATGGTACCGGCCGCAGCCACAGCTGGCGGCAGAAAGCCGCAACGTCCAAAAATAAAACCTGTTCTCCGCTCCGACGCAACGGTTGAAGTGCCACCCAAGTATATCAGAATGGCGGACAATTTTTTTGTTTTTTATGATCCCTCCACAGCCATGACCGTGCCCTATAAGAATACCGGCATGACCCGTCTGGAGATGTCCAAACAGATCCTGCTGAAGAGTAATGCCGCCATGCCGGACCTGCACTGGCAAACCGGTCTCTATCCTCATTGGAAGAATGTGATGTGGCTTCCCGCCTCGCCGGGCAGCTTTCATCCCTATTACGCCTTACAGAATTACGATAAGCAAAAATTCGCCGCCGCACTGGGCGACCTGCCGGTGATCAGTTCCGGCCCGCCCATGCTGCAAATGTCTTTGATGAAGCTGGAGTACCTCTTGGGACTTCCCGGTCGCACGGAAGTTTTTCTTTTCACCAACGGCGAGGATGCCCGTTTCAAAGGAGTTGATGAGCCTGCACCCTTGGCACAGGCTGAAATGCTGGCACGGAATTACGATGTCTGCTTTACCATCATCAGCAGCGCAACCACGCCGGAGGCGGACAGACGGCTTCATAAAATCGCCGAGGTAAACGACTGCTCGCAGGTTGTTGATTTTGATACTGTTGCCGCTCATCCGGAATATCTCTTCGGGCGTTTGTACATGACGCCGGACGGTCTTTTTGAAAACGTCCTGTTCGCCTTTGACAAGGCACATATCCGTAAAAAATATCGGAACACTCTGGATAGATTGGGGGATTATCTTTTGGAAAACCCGACGCATTACGCTGTGCTCTCTGGTTTTTGCGATATTATCGGGACGGAAAATTATAATATGCGTTTATCCCAGCGTAGAGCGGAGAGTG